>NZ_JBOFYU010000065.1:0-12681 GCF_051654825.1 Clostridium sp. | reverse complement strand
TCCAAGTACCTCTATATTCCCAGTAATTTTTTGGAAATATAGTTAGGTTTATTAATGTTACTCTTTTTTATATGAGACAAACTTGATAATTTCCAATTTTATTTATTTTTTATCTTGACATATTACCAGTCGTCTATTTTAAAATATACGATTGTTATAAAATAATAGCCAATTATTATATTTTATATCATTTTTAAAAAATATAATCATAGTATATACTACTTTTTTAATAGTCTAACTATATAATAAAAGTTTCTTCATTATATTTCTAGTTAAGGAGGAGAATAAAATAATGTTAAAAGTATTGCTAGTTATTATTTATATAGCCTTTATTAGTTTAGGCTTACCTGATGCAATATTAGGATCTGCTTGGCCAATGCTACACCAAGATTTAAATGTTCCCATATCTTATGCTGGAATAGTTACAATGATTATTGCTGGTGGAACAATCATTTCAAGCTTTTTTAGCGAAAAATTTATAAGGCGTTTTGGAACTGGTAAGATTACAACCTTTAGTGTGTTTTTAACATCTATTGGTTTATTAGGTGTTTACTTTGCACCTAGCTTTATCTGGATTTGCTTACTTGGAATACCATTAGGTCTAGGAGCTGGAGCTGTTGATTCTGCTTTAAATAATTTTGTATCTTTACATTATGAAGCTAAGCATATGAATTGGCTTCATTGTTTTTGGGGAATAGGGGCAACATCAGGGCCATTACTTATGTCTTTATTTTTATTAAGAGAAAATGGATGGCGAATGGGCTACACCACAATAGGTATTATTCAAGCTGTCTTAGTCTTATGTTTATTTATATCATTACCCTTATGGAAAAATGTTGATCTAAATTCTAATGAGAACCTTGAAAATACTGAAAGCCTAAAGATGTCAGCTTTGCTTAAACTAGCGGGAGCAAAACCTGCCCTTGTATCCTTTTTATGTTATTGTGCAATAGAATTAACTACTGGCTTATGGGTTAGCTCATATTTAGTTCTAAGTAATGATTTACCTATACAAGTAGCTGCTAAATGGGTATCCTTATATTACTTAGGTATAACTGTTGGCAGATTTATAGCTGGTTTTGTTTCCATTAAATTAAATAATAAGCAAATGATAAGAATCGGACAAGTTATTTGTATTATTGGTGGAGCCTTATTATCCATAACTTATTCAAGCAATATTCAATTAATAGGTTTAATATGTATAGGACTTGGTTGTGCACCTATTTATCCAGCTATGCTTCATGAAACTCCAAATAGATTTGGAAAAGAGCTATCTCAAGCGATAATGGGAATGCAAATGGCTACAGCATATGTAGGAAGTACCTTTGTACCACCTTTATTTGGACTTTTATCAGAAATTATAGGCTTTAAAATTTTACCATACTTTTTATTAGTATTAATGATATTAATGCTTGTGCTTACAGAAAGAGTTAATAAGGTTTGTAAAAATACTAATAAAGAAAAAGAATTGTTAGGAGAAAAAATATGAGTTATATAGATTTACATGTTCATTCACATTATAGTGATGATGGAGAATTTTCACCAAAAGATTTAATAGATTTAGCTTTAGAAAATGGTATCAAGTATCTCTCCATAGCAGATCATAATTCTGTAGATGGAATAAATGAAGCTCTGGAATACAGTAATGGTAAAGATATTAAAATAATTCCTGCCATTGAATTAGACTGTACTATTGATAATGTTAACCTACATCTTTTAGGTTATGATATCAATTATAAAAATAATATCTTCAAAAAAATTGAAGATGATATAATATCTCAAGAACAAATTGCATCAAAGAAACGTATTAAATTAATTAGAGAATTAGGAATAAACTTTGATGATGAAGTAATAAATTCTCTATCAAAAAATGGAGTTGTTAATGGTGAAATGATTGCAGAAGCCGCAATTATATTTGATTCAAAATGTGAAAATCCATTACTAAAGCCTTATTACAAAGGAGGACTTAGAAGTGATAATCCATATGTTAATTTTTATTGGGATTTCTGTTCACAAGGAAATCCAGCTTATGTAGAAGTTAAATATATATCTTTAGAGGAAGCCATTAGAGTTATTTTAGATAATGGTGGTACTCCAATATTAGCCCATCCTGGAAATAATATTAAAGAGAATAAAGAGCTATTAGATAAAATAATTTCTTGTGGTGTTAAAGGAATAGAGGTATATACTACTTATCATAATAAAGATAAAACTCAGTTTTATAAAGAATATGCACTAAGTAATAACCTATTAATAACTTGTGGTAGTGATTTTCATGGTAAAACAAAACCGAACATAAACATTGGTGGAGTTCATTTTGATGATTCATTAAAATCTTTAATCTATGAATTTAATAAATAACTTTGCTCTTTATTTCTATGTCATAGGTTCTAATTTTTCTATTACGTTTCGAAAATTTTTTTTATAAAACCAAATATGATATATTTACATATATAAACAAATAGTTTATAATATGTAAAAAGACAAATTTCGATTTTATACATCATTTGTTAAGCGTGTTACCTATTGGGCATTAGCTTTCTTGCTTTATTAAAGTGAGAAGGCTTTTTTTGCGTTATGTAAATTTTTACCACCAAGTTGAATAACACTAAAATCAATAAATGGAATGTATATATCTTAATTTATCTTTTATTAACTATAAGGGGGAAGCAAAATGAAAATTAAAGTCAAAAAGCTACTTAGCTCTGTTTTAGCCGTTGCAGTTACCTTTGGTATGGTTCAACCATCTAATGTTATTGCAGCTCCTAATACAAAGCTAGAAGAGACTGAAAAAACTTCAGGATATGAAATTTATCCTACACCTCATCAAATGAATTATTTAGGTGATGAATTCGTTATACGTAAGGATGTAAATGTTATCTATGATAGCACTATTGATGAAGCAACTAAAAAACGTATGACAGAAGTTTTAAATTCTAAAGACAAGAAAATAACAGTTTCAAATGAAGTAATTAGTGGAAAAACTAATATCTTAGTTGGAACTTATTCCTCAGGAGAATATGTAGATTCATACATACAAGATAAATATTCTGTTGATGGAGGTTTATTTGAAAAAAATGATTCATACTTTATGACAGCAAAAGATGGAGAAATAGCTATCTTAGGTAAAAATACTGATGCTGCATTTTATGGAATCACTTCTTTAAAGCATATATTTAATCAAGTAGATGGTTCTACTATAGAAAATTTTGAAATGAATGATTATGCTGATACTCCTATTCGTGGATTTATTGAAGGATATTATGGTATTCCATGGACTAACGAAGATCGTATGTCTCTAATGGAATTTGGTGGAGAATTTAAGATGACTTCTTATATCTTTGCACCAAAGGATGATGTTTACCATACAAGCAAATGGAGAGAATTATATCCTGAAGAAGAACTAGCTAAAATTGCTGAAATGGTACAAGTTGGTATAGATACTAAAACAAAATTTGTTTGGACTGCGCATCCTTTCATGGGTGGATTTAATGCTGGTGATTATAAAAATGAAGTAGTAAAATTAATCGCTAAGTTTGAACAATTATATTCAATTGGTGTTCGTCAATTTGGTGTTCTTGGTGATGATGTTGGTAATCTTGATAAAGAAATAATTACTTACATGATGAATGAATTATCAGAATGGGGTAAGGCTAAGGGCGATGTTTATGATTGGGTATTCTGTCCTGCAGGTTATAATGCATCATGGCAAGGTGATTACTCAGAATTAAATGTTTATGATGAATTATTCCCAGAAAACGTTCAAATATTCTGGACTGGTAACTCAGTTTGTGCTCCAGTTAGCCAAGATACTTTAACTAACTTTAGAACTCATAGAGCACCAGAAGGTGTAACTAGAAGAAGTCCATTATTCTGGTTAAACTGGCCAGTTAATGACATTAATATGAAAAGATTAATGATGGGTAAAGGAAGTTTACTTCATACTGATATAAATGTTGAAGATTTAGCTGGTGTTGTTACAAACCCAATGCAAGATGCTGAACCTTCAAAGGTAAGTCTTTTTGCTATAGCTGATTATGCTTGGAATGTAAAAGACTTTAATGATGATAAAAGTTGGGAAGATTCATTTAAATATATAGACTCTAATGCTTCAGAAGCTATGCATACAATAGCTAAACATACATCTGATCCATCACCAAATGGACATGGATTAGTTTTAGGTGAATCAGAAGAAATAAAACCTTTATTAGATGAATTTAGTAACAAATTAAATAGTGGAGATTCAATTCTTGAAGTTGGAACTTCATTAGTAAATGAAATGGATATAATAATTGAAGCTTGTAATGAGTTTGTTAAATCTAGCACTAATGAAAGAATGGTTGAACAAATTGCACCATTTGCAGCTTCTTTAAAAGACTTAACTTCAGCTATTAAAAGCTACACTCAAACAGCAATGGATTTAGAAAGAACTGATAATGATTCAGCTATCCAAAACTTTGCTGAAGGTACAACTTTATATGAAAACAGCAAAACACATGATAGACCAACTATTAGTGGAACTAATAAAGCTCAACCTGGTTCAAAACGCTTAGTTCCATTTGTAGAAGCTCTTAGAGATGCTCTTTCTGATGAAATAAATTCACTAGTTAATGGTGGAGAACAATTAGTTTTAACAGCATCTACTAATATAAGCAATGTTTATGAAGGTAAAATTGAAAATATAATAGATGGTAAAGATAATACTTACATCTGGAATGGTCAATACGAAGAATCAGGTCAATATTATCAAGTTAACTTAAGTAAACCAACTACAATTTATGGTGTAGATATTTTAAATGGTACAAACAATAAACCAGAAGATACTTTTGGTACTGCAAAGGTACAATACACAACTGATGGAACTACTTGGAATGATGTTACAAACAAAACATATGGTCCATATGCTACAACAGTAAAAGTAACTGGTGTAGAAATTAAAAATGTTGTTGCAGTAAGATATATTTGTACAGAAGCAGGAAGTGGTCGTAAATGGCCTGCTATGAGAGAACTTAAAATATTAACTTCTCCAGAAGTAACAGATGTACCTACATTTACTTCTCAAGTAATACGTACTACTGATGGTTGGGGTGTATACTCAGGATCAGAAGCTAATATGTTAGATGGAGATGCTAACACAGGAGTTCACTTTAGAGTAAGACAAGGTGGTACACCTGCTGATTCAACTATTGCTGGAGACTATGTTGGAGTAAAATTAAGTCAACCAATCGTACTTGGAAAAATAAAAATTCTTCAAGGTCCAAATGCAGGATCAGGAGATTACTTTAAAAATGCTACTTTAGAATACTCTTTAGATGGTGTTACTTATACAGAAATTAAACAATGTGTAAATGAAAAAGATATTATATTAGATTTATCTGATCAAAATATTGAAGCTCAATATTTACGTTTAAGAAATAATGTAAACCAAGGAACTTGGATTGGATTTAGAGAATTTGAAGTAAATGCTAAAGTTTATAACAATGGTAAAGTTTATACTAATGTTGAAAGTTATAAAGAACATCCTGCAAATTACTTCAATGATAATGCAGCTATGGTTGCCCTTGACAATATTACATTAGAAAATGGTCAATATATAGGATTAAAATTAAAGCGTATTCACGAATTAACTGAGTCAATTTTAAATGGAACATCATTAGAAAACATTACACTTCAAGTTTCAAAAAATGCTTACGAATGGGAAACTATAGAAGCAGGAACTTTAGAAAACACTGTTAATGCAAGATATATTCGTTTAATAAACTTAACAGATACAGCTGTTACTTTTGATGTAAATGAATTTAAAGTATTCTCAAGAGAATTTGAAAAAGCTTCTTTAATAGAAACTAATATGGGAACTATTGCTGAAGGTAAAATAGAAAACTTATTTGATAAAGATCGTTCAACAGGACTTAAATATCAAAGAACTCAAAGAGTTGGAGATTACATGATTCTTGATTTAGGACAAGAAATTGACTTAGATGAATTAAAAATAGTAACTCATGACTCAGATAAAGACTATATCCGTGATGGTTTAGTTTATGTTTCAACTGATAAAACTCAATGGGGAGAAGCAATAATCACTATAGGTGATCAAGTAGCTAATACTACTTCTGATGATTCAACTATTAACGAAAGCTTCCCAGACCATGAAATTTCATATAATGTAGCTAAAGCTTCAGAAATAAATAAGAGAGCCCGTTACATTAAAATTGAAATAACTCAACCTTACTCACATAGATGGACAAAAATAAATGAAGTTGAAGTAAATGGTGGAGCTTATGTACCTTCAGTAAACAATCCAACATTTGAATCTAATACATTAGATACTCAAAATGGATTATATGAATACTTAACTGATGGAGATATTACTACAATGTATGTTCCAAATTCAAATAATGGATACTTAACTTATTCATTATCTGATAACAACGAAGTAAACTACGTTAAAGTAATGCAAAATGCTAAGGCTATTTCAAATGCTAAGGTTATGGCAAGAGTTCTTGGAGGAACTAGATCAGCTGAATGGATAGAACTAGGGACTTTAAATAAGGGAACAAATGAATTTGTTTTACCTGCTGGAACTGTTATCTTAGACCTTAAATTTGAATGGAATGGAACTACTCCAAACTTAGTAGAATTATCATTTGACTCTGTTTCAAATGTAACTGTAAACAAAGATAAATTACAAGAATTAATAAACGAAAGCATAGATACAAGCCTTTGGACTGCTAATAGTAAAAATTCTTATGAAGCTGCTATAAATGTAGCTAAAGAAATAGCATCAAATACTTATGCAGCTCAAGCAACTGTTGATAGTGCAATAAAAGAAATAGAAAAAGCTAAGGAAAATAAAGAGCTAAAAGGTGATTCTTCATTAGTTCAAGAATTAATAGATTCAGCTCTTACAGATTCTTCAAAATATACAGCTAAAACTTGGGCTAATTATCAAAAAGCCTTAAATTCAGCTAAAAAAGCTATGGAAGATGTTGAAAATATATCTGAAGCTGATGTAATAACATTAGTAAATGATATAAACACAGCAAAATCTGCTTTAGTATTTAATCCAGCTAATAGAGAAGAAGCTGAAATTATATTAGAAGATACTTTAGTATTTATAAATAACATTGAAAATGTAGAAAAAACTTATACCATAAATTCTTGGAATGCATTATTAAATTCAAAAACAGAATTAGAAAACTTAATTGAATTAAATAAAACAGAACCTCAAGATTCATCATTATTTGAAACTGCTAAAAACAATATGTTAGAAGCTAAAAATGCTTTAGTTAACATTACTTCATTAGTTTCAATGATTGAAGAATTTGAAGGAATCACTAATTCATCTATTTACACAGAAGCATCATTTGAAGCTTATGAAAATGCAGTAAATGCTTCAAGAGAATTATTAGTAAATGGTACAGAAGAAACTATTCTTGCTGCTAAAACTTTAATTGCTGAAGCTAAAAACAACTTAGAGCTTGTAGGTTCAAGTGATAGCTTAAAAGGATTAATTTCTGAATTAAAAGCTTTAGATAGCAAAAACTACACTGTTAACTCACATGCTGCATTAATAGCTAGAGTTACAGAAATTGAATCTTTAAACTTAGATAGAATGTCAGAAGAAGAATTAAAAGCTTTAGAAACTGAAATTTTAAGCTTAAAAAATGCTTTAGTAGATGTAACTGCATTAAATGCTCAAGTAGATATAGCTAAAGGCTTTGATTCAAATCTATATACTACAAGTAGCTACAGTACATTAGTTGAATTAGTTGATAAAGCTAATGAGGAGCTTGTAAGTGGTACTGAAGAAAGTATCCAAGCTTTAATTACTTCTATAGATAAAGCTATTAAAGGACTTGTAGCAAGAGTAAATAAAGATGACGTTACTAACTATATTAATAGTATAGAAGAATTAGACTTATCAAAATACACTGAAGAAACTGCTGCTAAATATACAGAAGCATTAAATGCATTAAAAGCTATTCTTGATAATGCTGAAGATACTTCTGCTACTGAATTTATAACTGCTAAAAATAACTTTGAAACGGCTAAGGCTGAATTAGAGTTAAAAGAAGAACCAGAAACTCCAGGCGATGGTAATGGAGGAAATGGAAACGGCGGAAATAACGGTAACGGTGGCAATAACGGTAACAATGGTAACAATAATGGAAATAACGGAAATAATAATAATAATAATAATAATAATAATAATGGCAATAACAACAACAATAATGGTAATAGTAATGGAAATAACGGAAATAAACTTCCACAAACAGGTGGAGTCGATTCTAACAATGTAATACTTGTTGGAGCTATATTCCTAGCATTAGGTGTAATCTTTATTTACACAAGAAAAAAAGCTACTAGATAATAATTAAGGACTGTATCAAAATCTGATACAGTCCTTTTTTGTTTAAACCCTACACTATTTTGAAAATATTAATGTAAAATAAATTTATTAGGTTTATTTATCAAAAATATTTGATATAATATAAGTAAGAAATATATTATTTCTCTTTTTAAAGCCATATTCTAGATTTAAATTTATAATATGGTTTAAGAAAAGCTTAGTGCTGGTAACACTAAGCCTAGTCTTAGAATATTTATTTATTTTAGGGCTATTGGATTAATTTAATTGCAAAATTAATTAAGAAAAAGTGCTAATCTTGCGAGGATGGGGCACTTTTTTCTTTGCTCTTAACTTCAATATCTAAACCAAGCAATTTAACCTTGATTTTTAAATGACATATAAAAAGATTATGTTTTAAAATTAACTGTATTATATATACAATTACAACACACTTTATAAAAGTATCAAACATTTCCAATACCACCTCCTTGTTATAATGAATTCTCACCAATAACTAAAAAGGAGGATAAAATATTCAAAACCTCCGCAGCCATCCTTCTACGGATTTTCCTTAATCTAACATAAATATTATATCATACTTAGTCATCAAAAACTATTTTTAAATCTCACTCTATTATTACAAAAAAACTATTATTACCTCGTATTGAAAGCTATACAGTTGAAATATTTGGTAGTGATAGAAAAGAAGTAATTGCATTAGATGGTAGTGTAACTAAACAATTAAATGATGTAACAGTTAATCTTCTCTATAAAATAACTAATAAAAAAGCTAACTCATAAGTAATTACTGATAAAGTTAACTTTTTACTTTATAAATTATTTTATGTAATTAAAAAAATTGCTTACTAAAATAATTAAAATACTTTAAAGAATCTTATTACATATTTAATCACGCTAAATTTGCTTAACAACACTTTAGATACTACTTTTAATTATTGAATTTATGACTACTCTATATAAATATCTAATATTTGTGACCTACTCTTATCTTTGCATTACGTTTACAAATTTTGTATAATAATTATATAACTATGTTTACTTTTAAGATAGGAGTTGATTATTATGATGGGAAAATTTATTGATAGCTTAATTAAAAAGACCATAATAATACCTTATGAAAATAGCCTTGTTTATCCAAAAACAAGTATTACCAAGGAGGCAATAGCGAGATATTGTGCTAAAGAAAGTTTTTATTATGAATTTCTTGGTAAGAGTCAAGATGATAACTTACTAGTTAAAATTAACGAAGTAGATTATGAGGTATTGCGTTTCTTTGCAGGTAGAGGTGGATATGCTATTCACTGTAAACGTATTTAATCTGCATTTAAATTACTTATTATATTTTTATCCTTTATTTAAAACAAGTGTTGCTAAAATTAATATTATTAATTTTAGCAACACTTGTTTACTCGTAATATTTATCAAACATTATAATATCAATATTGATTTAAATCATAGGCATAAAAAATAATTGCTGTTTATTTTTCTCTTCTCTAAAACTCTTATTTCAAAATCTCTGAGAGCTTTTTTAAATTTACTTTTAGTTAGAAAACCTAATAGCTACTTCCCCATCACCTAAAACTACTACAGTATAATCTACAGTAGTATCATATAATTTAAAACTTGCAGACCATACATTATTATCTAGCTTCAAATAGTATTTTAACTCTCTAGTTGAATCTTCTACAACAACTATATTTACAGGCTTTTTAGGATTAACTACATCAACTTGAACTATTGACCCAAGCTCCCTATTAAATTTATATATTCCTTCTTTATAAGTTCTTGCATGTGGAATTGCATCACTAGTGGCTAAAGTTATTGCATTAACTTTAAATGGTAAACTAAAAATAACTAATAATACTAAGCCTAAAACAAACTTCTTCATCTTACCACTCCTTTTGTTATTAGTTTAATCAATAACAGAATTAATATTTAATCTTTCTAAATTATTTGTATAAACAAAGCTACATATAACTGATGTTAAAGGAGAAACTATTACAAGTCCTATACAACCTACAAAGGTTTGAACTATTTCTGACGAAATAAATTTTGTGTTTAATATGCTCATTAAAGGAGTTCCTTGAGCCATATATACCATCATCACTCCTATAAAGCTTCCCATATAAGCTAAAAGTAAAGTGGTTGTTTGTGAACCAACAACTGAGCGCCCAATATTCATTCCTGATTTTAATATTTCCTTTCTAGATATATTTGGCTTCTTATCTACTACTTCTTCTATAGCTGCTGAAATATCAATTGCTAAATCTAAAATAGCTCCAGAGCATGATAAATATATCCCTGCTTGATATATTAATGTTAAATTTAAATTTTGATATCCTGAATAAATAAGAGATTCTGACCACTGTAATATTGATCCATGAATCTTAAATAAATTACCAAATATAATAGCTAATATACAAGTTATTAATGATGCTGCAATTGTTCCTAAAATAGCGCTATATGCTTTTTTTGTAAATCCTCCAACTAATATAAGTGTTGCTATTGCTATAACAATTCCAATTATTAATGCTACGTATATAGGGTGATATCCCTTAAGTAGTAATGGTATAAATACTTTTAATATACATACTAATGTAAATGCAAATGAAATTATAGTTCTAACTCCTGTGCTACCTGAAAATAATATAAGTAATACTATAAAACAGCCTATTAATAAAATTTCTAAGTTTAATCTATAATGATCTACTAAGTTAGCATAAATAAATTCATTGCTATTATTTTTTTCTATTAATGCAAATGCTGTATCTCCAATATTAAAAATCTTATCTGTTTCTAAAGATCCGCTTAAAAGGTTAACTCCTTCATGAGTTTCTCCCTTAAATGTTCCACTTAAAACCTTAATAGTTGCAACTTGCTCACCAGTTCTTATAAGCCCTGAGTTTACTATAGTATCATTGTTTATTTCTAATATTTTAACTTTTACCCCTTCAGCATTTGTATATATAGCTTTTTGAAATCCAGTTGGAATAATCAACAACACTATAATTGCTACTAAACAAATTAATGAAAATATAATATTCTTATCTTTTAATTTACTTTTACAAAATTTCCTTATTTTATTAGCCAATTTTTTTACCTCGATAGTTTATTTATTTTTCTACAAAATAATCATACCCCTTAAGCATTTATTCTCCTGGGGTATGACATATTTATTGTGTAATTTAATTATTTAAGTCCTGTAAGTTTAGCAGTTTTTAAATAGATATCTGTATTGTCATATGACCCATAGAATTCTTCTGCTCCTGCTCCTATAGCATAAACTGGAACAGGTAATCCTGTATGTGAATATGATGTCCAACCAATACCTGCCTTATTATTTAAAATATGAGTTAATGTTACTGTAAGTGGTTCATATTCCCCATATAATATTTGAGCTTCAATACTTGTGTCTCTATCATCAGTTGCTTTTAATGATTCATCATAAGCCTTTTTCAGCTTATTTAGCTCATAATCATTTAATACTAATTGATTATCTTCAGCGCCTTCCTTTAGTAATCCAAAGTTTTCTGTTACTAATGAAAAGGCATCATCAAATGTAGCTCCTGGATTTGCTTCTATAAACTCTTTTAAAATCTTATCAAAGGATTCATAAGACATTTTTTGATTAGAAAGTAAATCAAATGCTGTGTCATAACCTGTTGTTGCTTGTCCTAAAGTCATACCTCCAGTTTCATGGTCACCAGTTACTATAATTAATGTTTCATCTGGATGCTCATTATAGAACTTTACTGCCTCTGCTATTGCATTGTCAAATTCTACTACGTCTTGGATATTACTCATAGCATCATTTGCATGTCCAGCCCAGTCAACCTTACCTGATTCAACCATCATAAAGAATCCTTCATCATTATTTAAAACATTTATACCTGTAGTAACTAAATCTCTTAATTTTAATGAGCTTTCATCTGTATCTAAATCATATTCCATCGCTCCATCAACTAATTCAGGGTTTATAGCATATACTTTCCCGCTTTCTTCATTAAGTGATAATATCTCTTCCTTATCTCTAGTTACCTTATATCCTTTTTCATTTAAAATTTCATATATATCTCTTTGATCTTTATTCTTTCCTGTAGGTTGTCCTAACTCTCCCCCTGCAAAATAATCAAAATTACTATCTGCCATTTGAACAGCTATATCATAATAATTATTTCTTGATTCAACATTTGCATAAAAGGCTGCTGGAGTAGCATGATTTAATGTAACTGTTGAAACAACTCCAACCTTATATCCTTTTTCTTTTAATTGTTCTGCTATTGTTGTTACTTTTGTAGTTTTATCTGACT
>NZ_JBOFYU010000064.1:0-8984 GCF_051654825.1 Clostridium sp. | reverse complement strand
ACCCGTAAAGGTACGCCGGTTTTCAAGACCGGTGCCTTAAACCAACTCGACCATCTTTCCATACTTCGTCTCTCGACAAGTATTATTATATCAACTAGTTATTTTTATGTCAACCTATTTTTTAACTTTTTTGATATATCATTAATATTTTATAAAATATTAAAAAACACTACTATAAACTTATTTAAAAAACAAAAAAGCATCCAACATAAGTTAGATGCTTTGGCGGAGAAACCGGGATTTGAACCCGGGCGCCAGTTGCCCGACCTACGCCCTTAGCAGGGGCGCCTCTTCAGCCACTTGAGTATTTCTCCATATTATCCCATTTTATTTTTGTGTAAAAAAAAGTGGCGGAGAGAGTGGGATTTGAACCCACGGTACCCGTAAAGGTACGCCGGTTTTCAAGACCGGTGCCTTAAGCCAGCTCGACCATCTCTCCTTGCCTTTTTACAAAAGTTATTATATCAACATATATTTATTATGTCAACAGTTTTTAAGTAAAAATAATCTATTATTTTCTTTAACCAACATTAATATAACCATAATATATCCCTTTCATATTTAAGGTCAAAAAAAGCATCTAACAAAAGTTAGATGCTTGGCGGAGAAACCGGGATTTGAACCCGGGCGTCAGTTGCCCGACCTACGCCCTTAGCAGGGGCGCCTCTTCAGCCACTTGAGTATTTCTCCATATTATTCCATTTTATTTTTGCGTAAAAAAAAGTGGCGGAGAGAGTGGGATTTGAACCCACGGTACCCGTAAAGGTACGCCGGTTTTCAAGACCGGTGCCTTAAGCCAGCTCGACCATCTCTCCTTGCCTTTTTACAAAATTTATTATATCAACATACATTTATTATGTCAACAGTTTTTTAAATACTTTTAATTACCATATAAAAAGTATAAAGCTTAGTAGGATTTATACCTCCTACTAAGCTAATTTGTTATATATCACTGCATTACTTAACTTTTATTAACTTAGAATATATCTTTAACTAAAGCCCACTTTATTTTTAATCAGATAATTGCCCATGCTTTTCATAATTAGTTATTCTACTAACTTTATTTTCATTATCAACAAATACTACCCTTGGTTTATGATCTTCTACTTCATCTCTTTCTAACTGACAATAGCTCATTATTATTATCTTGTCACCTACTTGTACACACCTTGCTGCTGCTCCATTTAAGCATATCATCCCACTTCCTCTTGGACCTGCTATAGTATATGTTTCAAATCTATTTCCATTATTAATATCAACAATATGAACCATTTCATATTCTAATATTCCTGATGCTTCTAATAACTCTTCATCTACAGTAATGCTTCCTACATAATCTAATTCAGCTTGCACTACAGTTGCTCTATGAATTTTTCCCTTTAACATATTTAACTTCATTTTCTTTCCCCCAATTATACTTCAAATATAAAGTTATCTATTAATCTAGTTTTTCCTATATAAATAGCTATAGCTACTAATATACCTTTATCTATTTCTTCTATAGCTTCAAGTGATAAGCTATCTACTACTTCTACATAATCTATCTTAGCTAATTTTTCACTATTTATATTTTCTATAATTACTTTTCTTATTAATTCTGGATTTTTCTCTCCATTTATTAAATAATCTTTTGCTATTCTTAATGACTTATTTAACACAAGTGCTGCTGCTCTTTCTTCTTCTGATAAGTAAATATTTCTTGAGCTCTTAGCTAGTCCATCCTCTTCTCTTATAATAGGACATCCAATAATATCTATATCTATATTTAAATCTCTAACCATTCTTTTTATCACTACTAGCTGTTGTGCATCCTTCTCACCAAAATAAGCTCTGTCAGCTTGTACTATGTTAAATAATTTATTTACAACAGTACATACACCTCTAAAATGAGTTGGTCTACTTTTACCACATAATCCTTCTGTTAAGCCATTCATTTCAACATAAGTTGAAAAATCATCAAAATACATTTCTTCATTAGATGGATTAAAAATTAAACTTGCTCCAGCGTCCTTACAAATAGCCCCATCTCTTTCTAAATCTCTTGGATATTTAGCTAAATCTTCCTTTGGTCCAAATTGAATAGGATTTACAAATATACTTACTATAACTCTATCATTTTCAGATACAGCTCTTTTTACTAAGCTTTCATGCCCTTCATGTAAATACCCCATAGTTGGAACCAAACCTACTGTTAGTCCTTCTCTTTTCCATTCCTTAACCTTATTTCTTACTTCATTAATGCTCCCTGTAATTATCATATCTACACCCCAAATTAATATAATTTTTCTATTACTTCATCACTAATTTTAAAGCTATGAACCTCTTCTGGAAAAACTCCATCTCTGACTTCTCTAGTATATTTATCAAAAGCCCCTTTGATTTTCTCACTTAAATTTTCATACTTCTTAACAAATTTAGGTGTAAAATCATTAAACATTCCAAGCATGTCTTGATATACTAAAATTTGACCATCACAATTAACTCCTGCACCAATTCCTATTGTAGGTATTGATAATTCTCTAGTGATTATTTCAGCTAATTTTGCTGGTACACATTCTAATACAACTGCAAATGCTCCTGCCGCTTCTACAGCCTTAGCAGCCTTTATTAACTCTCTAGCTGCATCCTCACTTTTTCCTTGTACCTTAAATCCTCCAAAGCTGTTTACAGATTGTGGAGTTAAGCCTATATGAGCCATAACAGGAATTGAAGCCTTAACTATTGCCTCAATTTTATCACATACTTCTATTCCGCCCTCTAGTTTTACCGCATGTGCTCGTCCTTCTTTTATAAGCCTTCCTGCATTAACTACTGCATCATATACAGATGTTTGATATGACATAAATGGCAAATCACCAACTATTAATGTACTTTTTACTCCTCTTGCCACAGCTTTAGTATGATGAATCATATCTTCCATAGTTACTGATAATGTATCTTCATATCCTAGACAAACCATCCCTAATGAATCGCCTACTAATATCCCATTTACTTCACTTTCATCTATTAACTTTGCTATTGAATAGTCATATGCAGTAAGCATTGTTAATTTTTCATTTTTCATTTTTGCTTCTTTAAATGTAACAGCTGTATTCTTCATTAATTATCCCTCCAAAAATTCTTCTAACTGCTTATAATCTTTTTCACTATTTTTTATCTTTGCTATTTCTAAAATATTTCTTGATAATAATTTATATAGTTCTTCCTCTTCTCTTAATAATTCACAATGCTTTTTAATAGTTTCTACATCTGCTCTTTCTACTGGACCTGTTAAGCTATTCATAATACCTTTATCTTTAACATTGTTAATGTTAAAAGATATTAATGGGTATAAGGCTTCAATAGCCTCTTCTTCTTTAAAACCACACTCTTTTAGATAATTAACAGCATTATTAATAAGACCAAGCACTAAATTACTGGCCATAACAGAAGCAGCATGATATAAAGGTTTATTTTCTTTTTTAATTACCCTTCCATCATTTCCTATTGATTTAACAACTAAGAATATCTTATCTAGATATTTTTCATTTCCTTCAATTGTTATAAAAGCTTTTTTTAGAGATTTATAAGAACTATGTTTGTCTGATATAGCAAACATAGGGTGAATAGAATATCCATAAGCACCATATTGGTCTATATTTGAAAAGATTTCTGAAGATAATAATCCACTACAATGGCAGATTACTTTATTTTTAATAGACAGTTTTTTTATTTGACTCCACACCTTAGAAATTTCTCCATCAGGTGTCGTAATGAAAATAGTATCACTTTCATTAATAATATTTTCTAATTTTTTATATTGTTTTGTGCATGTAAAATTTGAAGCTTCATAGGATGAGTCTTCATTCTTACTAAAGTATCCAGTTACATTAATATTATTTTCTACTAGGTATTTTCCTAGAGAAAACCCTACCTTTCCTGCACCGATAAATCCAATTTTTATAGTTATCACCTCCACAATTAGAGTGTAATACTATTTTAGTCTCATTCATTACGATATGAGCTGTCTTATAAAAATATTTCAAATAAAGATTATGGTATGGCTTACGAAAATACCATCCAATTTATATATTACCATAAATATTAATTTTTTACATTAATTTTACATAAAATAAAAATAGTACATATTTCTATGTACTATTTTTATATATTATTATTTTATTTCATCACAGTTCATAAATCTTCTTAAAGCTTCTGGAATTTCTACAGTTCCATCTTCTTTTTGATAGTTTTCAAGAATCGCAGCAACAGTTCTACCTATAGCAACTCCTGATCCATTTAATGTATGAACAAATTGTGGCTTATCCTTTGGAGTTTCTTTGTATTTAATGTTAGCTCTTCTTGCTTGGAAATCTTCAAAGTTTGAACAACTTGATATTTCAACATATCTATTGTAGCTTGGCATCCATACTTCTATATCATATTTTAATGCTGCAGTAAATCCTAAATCACCTTTGCATATTCTTACTATTCTATATGGTAATCCTAACCCTTGTAATACTGATTCAGCATCTTGAACTAATTTATCTAATTCTTCATAGCTTTGCTCTGGCTTACAGAACTTAACTAATTCTACCTTATTAAATTGATGTTGTCTTATTAATCCTCTTGTATCTCTACCAGCTGATCCTGCTTCTGCTCTAAAACATGCTGAGTAAGCTACATGCTTAACCGGAAGATCTTCACCTTTTAAAGTTTCATTTCTATACATATTTGTTACTGGAACTTCTGCTGTAGGTATTAAGAAGTAACCATTGTTTTCAACCTTAAATGCATCATCTTCAAACTTAGGTAATTGTCCTGTACCAGTCATGCTTTCTCTATTAGCCATAAATGGAGGTAATACTTCTTCATATCCATTATCAAAAGTATGCTTATCTAAGAAATAGTTTATTATAGCTCTTTCTAATCTAGCTCCTAAACCTCTGTACATAGTAAATCTTGAACCTGTAGTTTTTCCTGCTCTTTCAAAATCAAGAATTCCTAAATCAGTTCCTAAATCCCAGTGAGCCTTTGGTTCATAAGTAAATTTAGTTGGTTCACCCCATACTTTTATTTCCACATTATCTTCATCAGTATCCCCTTCTGGAACTTGTGGATTTGGTATATTAGGCATTCTTAACATAATATATTCTAGTTTATTATCTATTTCTGATACTCTAACGTCATCTTCTTTTATTTTATCTCCAAGCTCTCTCATTTCAGCCATAATTGGAGCCACATCTTCACCAGCTTTTTTACGCTTTGGAATTTCAGCTGAAACTTGATTTCTCTTGCTCTTTAATGCTTCAACTTCAACTAAAATATTTCTTCTTTCCTCATCTAAAGCTATTATTTCATCAATTGTTGATTCTTGAAAGTCTTCTCCTCTATTTGCTAAAGCTTTTTTAATTTCATCTGGATTATTTCTTATTCTTTTTAAATCTAACATTTGTGTGTCCCCTCTCTTATAAATATAAATTTTTTTAAATAAAAAAAGAGTCTATATATCCCTATAAAGGGACGAATAGACTCCGCGTTGCCACCCTAATTGATAATAGCATAGGCTATTATCCTCTTAAAAACTTTAACGGTTAAAACCGTACTGCTCATCACAGTCCCTCCAAGGTGGATTCATAATATATTGTTATCGATTTGCACCAACCATCGACTCTCTAAAAACAATAAATACTATTACTAGCCTTTTCATAGGTTTGATATTATGTTATATAATTAAATATATTATAAATATAGACCTCTTGTCAATATTTTACTTGTATTTACTAAAATTCTTATTTATTATTATTTACTTTTTTAAATTCTTTATTCTCTATTTAAAGTTCTAGTGCAAATAATATCTATTCCTGTATTTAAAATATTCTTACAAATAATATCTCCTGCTTCTATAGGAACACTTGCATATATACGACTTAACACTTTAGATAATTCAACCCATATTTCTTTTTCAACTGGCTCACTGCTTTTTACAGAAACTACTTTATATTTGTCACTTCCCTTAACTCTTATAACTGAAGTAAAAATATCTTTATTTCCCATCACTAAACCTCACTAAATTCTTTTATTCTTCCTGATATAACCTTTGATTCCTTTGAATCATTTACTATATCTGTAGCCTTTTTATCTAGCTCTCTAGCTAAAATATTTATTATTTTCTCATAGCAATAAGAACCATGGCAGCTACCAAAACCAGCGCCTGTTCTTCTTTTTACCCCTTCCACAGTTCTTGCGCCTAAAGGCCTTCTTATAGAATCTACAATTTCACCTTCTGATATATAATTGCAAACACAAACTATCTTTCCATATCTTTTGTCTAATGCAATTATTTCATTTAGCTCATTCCTATCCATTTCTCTAAACTTATAAAATTCTCTTCTCTTATCTATAAAGTTTTTCTTTAAAGTACATTTTAAATTACTTGCAAGAGTATCACAAAGCATTCTTGCTATTGCAGGAGCAATTGTTATCTTTCCATAATGTGTTCCTGTCACTCTTATATATCCTTTTTCTATTTCGCTATCATCTATTAGCATAGAATCCTTATCGTAGCTTTCTCTAAATAAATTATTTATATTAGATGTTTTTAAATCACTTAATAAATTATTTGCATACTTCATATTATCTTGTAAGCTAGTTTTTTCTGTACTTTTTATTCCAAGTAAAGATCCTGATGTAGTAGTTGGTGTACTTAATACAAAAGTATCTTTATCAAATGTTTCTATAACTATTTTACTTAACTTATTATCATAATTATCATCAACTAATAAATAACTCATATTTTTAAATTTATTAGTATTAGTATCTAAATCTTTATCCTTAACTTTCCCATTTTCTTGTATATAAATTTCATTAGGTATAGTATTTATTACAACTTTACAAGAAAACTTATTTCTATTAGTTGTTACTTTAAAACCTTTAGTTATATTTTGTATGTTCAATACTTCTTCTTCTAATCTAAAATTAACACCATTATCAGAGGCTACTTCTGCATAAGCTATAGCTAAATCATAAGGAGCTACAATAGCTACATTTTTTGAATATAAACCTTTTTTAATATTAGTATTAATATTAGGCTCTAAATCAATGACCTTTTCTTTTTCTATAAGCTCTACTCCATCAATTCCTCTATTTTTAGCCCTTGTATACATCTCCTCTAGCTTAGTTACTCCATTATTATCATTAACCACTCTTATAGCTCCAACTTTTTTAAATGGAACCTTAAATTTTTCGCAGATTTCTTCCAATAATGAATTACCGATATACTCTAATCCAGCCATTATGTTATCCGATGTTTCTGATCCATCATATACTATAGATGTATTAACAAATGATATATCATCTGCTATATCATAATCTTTTTCTATAACTGCTATATTAAAATTATACTTTGATAGCTCATATGCTACGGCACACCCAATTATGCCTCCTCCTAATATAAGAACATCATAATCCATAACTTAACTTCCTCCCACTATAAAGTAAATCCTTTTTCTTTTAATTCTAACTTTATTGAATTCATATCTACTTCGTTATCAGCTGATATAGTATGAATATGTATTCCATTAGTTAAGTTAGAAAGTGGCTTTGCTTCATTACTATTAAAAGTACTCTCAAATTTATTTAAATCATTTAAATTTTTTATCATCAATATCCCTCTAATTTCACCATATAGGGGATGCTCAATTATAACATCTTCTATTACTCCACCATATTTAACTACTATCTCTAACTCTTCTATAGTTTTACTACTATCGTGGTTAACTGCAATAATTGATTTTACTTTTCCAGCTTGCTTATTATAAATATATCCATCTGGAGTTGCAATAATCTCTTTTCCTGTTGCTCTTAATATAGCTATATCTTTGACTATTATTTGTCTAGTAACTCCATATTTTATGGCTAAATCAGTTCCCTTTATAGGTTTATTCCCATCAATTAGTAACCTTACTATTTCATCTCTTCTATCTGTTGCTCTCATAACTCACCTCAATACATATATTTAATTTTTATTATCACATTTGCTTACTATATCTAAAAATTTATTTTTTGAATTTATTTTACTATGATGACCACTAACTACTTGAAGAAACTCATCATCATAATTATATTTTTTTAATATTTTTTCCCCTATCTTAGGATGATTATAATATACATTTATTTGTTTTATATTATCATACTTATTTATCTTACCATCTGTAAATCTATCTAATAAAACTACTATTGATTTTTCTACAAGATTTAAATGAAAATCTGATTTACCTATATCATGTAATAATGCTATCTTAGCTAGTTTTGATTTATCTATATCTATATTTTTCTCTTCACTCATAGATATTGCATCTTTGCAAACTCTTATACAATGATGCTTATCATTATGACTTAATTTTTCAAATAGCTTAATTTCGTCTTTGCTTAAATATTTTTCAATATAATCATAATCTACTTTTTTTAAAAATGAGCCTAATCCCCATATAAACTGTTTTACTCTATATATTGCCATATTTAATCACCTCGTGCTATATAAAATGATATCACTATATGTATTTTTTATCAATTATTCAATTTTATATAAAATAAAAAAAGCTACGAATTGCTTCGTAGCTTTCAATGGTGGAGATAAAGAGATTCGAACTCTTGACCCCTTGCGTGCAAGGCAAGTGCTCTCCCAACTGAGCTATACCCCCATGACCTGGCGACGTTCTACTCTCCCACACAGTCTCCCATGCAGTACCATTGACGCTGTAGAGCTTAACTGTCCTGTTCGGAATGGAGAGGAGTGTTTCCTCTACGCCATCATCACCAGATTACATGTTTATTATACTCCATAGTGTTTATTTTGTCAACACTATTTTCAGATTTTATTCTCTGAAAATTGCACATGAATTCTTGTATATTATTGGTCAAGCCCTCGACCTATTAGTATCAGTCAGCTAAATATGTTGCCACACTTACACCTCTGACCTATCAACCTTGTGTTCTTCAAGGGG
>NZ_JBOFYU010000063.1:0-1574 GCF_051654825.1 Clostridium sp. | reverse complement strand
TCAATGAGTGAAATTATGATTAGAATTAACTATTTAAGTCACTCCAAAAATCTAATACCTTTTGCTTATCATTCCCCATAAAAGCATACTGATTTATCTCATCCTTACCTATCCACTTAAGTAATTGAATCTCTTTATTAGGATTTGGAATAGCTTCTATAGTTCCAGTATATACAATTAAGATGTGCCTATTATTTTCTTCCTCCACTATATATACCTTAAATAGTTTTATACCCTGTATCTCACAACTAATCTCTTCTTGTATCTCTCTTCTGATACATTCGTCAGGTGATTCTCCTGCTTCGACTGCACCACCTAATACTTCCCATAGTAAAGGGTATGTTTTTTTAGTACTACTCCTCTGAGAAATTAGTACTTCATTTTCTTTGTTATAAATAATAATCGAACAACCTATATATGTATGCATATTTAACTCCTAATTTAATCTGTATTTCTAAGCTTTTATCTAATTAACAAATCCTCTTTACTTATTGAGTAATAATTTAAGTCATCCCTATGTCCATCCTTTTTATCTATACGCCTACTTCTAAGTGTACCTTCAAACTTCATACCTGATTTTTGAAGAGCTTTCCCACAGCCAATATTTTCACTTCTATGTTTTGCTTCTACTACATAGAACCCAACTTCATTTAGTAAAAATAAACTAGTTACTTTCAAACTTTCTGTGGCATATCCTTTTCCCCACCACGATGAGCCTATATTGATCCCTAACTCACAAACTTTATTTTTCTTAGATATACTTACTACCTCTATTGTTCCAATAGGCTCTTCAGAGCTTTTTTCTACTATCATCCATCTATAAATATTATTGTTTTCATATTCCTTGATCCAGTTTTCAAATAGACTTTCTGTTTCTTCAATATTTTTATGTAGATTCCAACTGATAAATTGATTAACTTTCTCATCTGTAAGCCAATTTATATATGCTCTACTAGCATCTTCTAATTTAATTTTTCGTAAAAGTAATCTGGTCGTTTCTAATTCTTTTGTTCCTAAACTCTTTATCATTACACTGCCCCCGTATTATATAGAGTATTTTGTTTTAATATATCACAACATTCTATTAATATCAAAAAATCTCCATAGAACGAAGCTTAAAGCGATTTCCCACTAAATAAGCACTTATTGGTAATGAGATAGCATGAAAATAGATTTTATCTAGTGAACTATTATTTGTTGAAATATTTAGATTTAGAATATAGAATTGTAAATAATACACTTGTTAATTGAAACTACTTAAGGAAGGAAATATAAAAATATGAATAGACATTTTACAGTATCCGTCTATGTTGTAAATAACAATAGAGTTTTACTTCATAAACACAAGAAAGCTCAAATATTATTACCTGTGGGAGGACATATAGAGTTAAATGAATTACCTGAGGAAGCTGCTAAAAGAGAAACTTTAGAAGAGGCAGGACTTGTAATAGAATTATATGAATCAGACAGTTTAAAGGATAAAAATGTAGATACTGAGATAGAGAAGGTATTAATTAATCCGATACATACAATATGGGGAGAAATTAAGAAGGATCATGAACATATAGACTTTG
>NZ_JBOFYU010000062.1:0-4530 GCF_051654825.1 Clostridium sp. | reverse complement strand
CATTAAAATAATTTAATACATAAACTTTATTTCCAAAGTTAAACTCTGGAGTATTAAAGAAAAATACATATGAAATCCCTAATACTAATCCTGGAAGAGCCATTGGTAATATACTTAAGAAATTAGCAAATCCCTTTATGACTTTTGCTCCCTTTGTTTTTTCCACTAAATAAGCAAATATAAATACAAATACTGTTCCAATAACTGCTGTTAGTAATGAAATTGTTATTGAATTAATAAATGGCTTTAACCCATCTAAACTATTTTTCATTGAATAATGATTAAATGTAATACTTAAATCATAAGGCCAAATAGAAACAAGAGATCCTGCAACTACTGTTAAAAATACAGTTATAATGGATGCTGCTGTTATAAATATCACTGTTCCAAAAATTATATCTCTTTTTTTATTTTTCTTTATTACATATAGTGTTGACTTTGAATTAATATATGAATTTTGCTTTTTTTGCACACTTCTTGTAACTATAAAGGTTATAACTGCTGGTATTAATAAAAGTATTCCTACAGTTGCACCCATTGGCATATTTTGTTGTCCAATTATTTGCTTATAAACATCTATTGCTAAAACATTATAATTTCCACCTACAACCTTTGGAGCTCCAAAATCAGTAAAGCACATAGTAAAGGCTACAAAAAATGAACTAATCAATGAATACTTTATACTAGGTATAGTTATGTTAATAAATTCTCTCCACTTGCTTATTCCCATACTTTTACTAGCTTCATAAAGTCTATAATCAGTTGATTCTAACGAAACATCTAGTATCATAAATATTTGTGGAAATATATATATAACCTGTGCCATTATTATTCCTAATGGTCCATATAAAGGTATGTTTATACCTAAAGCCTCTGTTATTACTCCCTTATTACCAAATAGATATACAAGACCAATACCATGCATCATAGTTGGTGCAAAGAGAGGTAACATTGCTATTACTCTAAAAAATCCCTTTAGTGCTATATTTGCTCTTCTTAATCCATAAGCATATATTAGAGCTAATACTGTAGCTATAATAGTTGATGATAATGATACAAAAATTGTATTACTTAGTGATTTTAAAAGTGCAGGCGACTTAATATACTCATAAAAATTCTCTAAACCTACAAAGCTACCATTTGAATCTAAAAATGCTTGAGTAAATAGTATTCCTAATGGAACTACTAAAAAAATTGCTAATATAAATGTTAATAATGCTAAAATTGCTTTTTTGAAATCTCTAGTATCCTTATCCCATTTTTTTATAATTTCCATTTAACCTAAGCTCCTTTTGAAATACTATATTTCATATAATGCTCATCCTTAAAATTAAAACTTATTGAATCTTGTTCTTTTAAAGCTAATACCATCCATTCTTTAATAGGAATATCACTAATTATTAAATCTTTAATAGTATTTTCTTTAGGCTCTATTTCAACTCTTACAAAGCTTCCTCTAAATTCTATATTTATTATTTTTCCTTTATATCTAAGGGTGTTTCCCTTTGATACACTAATATGTTCTGGCCTAACTGTATAAATATAATCATCTATATTTATACAATTTGTATCACCAATAAATTTTGCAGTAAATAAATTTTCAGGCTTTTCGTAAATGTCTTGTGGTGTTCCTATTTGCATAATATCACCACCATTTAAAACAACTATCCTATCAGCCATTGTAATAGCCTCTTCTTGATCATGAGTTACCATTATCGTTGTTATTTTTAACTTTCTTTGAAGTCTTTTTATATCTAGTCTTAACTTGTTTCTAACTTTTGCATCTAAGGCTGACATAGGCTCATCTAAAAGTAAAAACTTTGGTTCTAAAGCTATTGCCCTTGCTATTGCAATTCTTTGCTGTTGTCCCCCTGAAAGCTCTCTTGGGTACTTATCACTTTCTGAACTTAAGCCTACTATTTCTAAAACTTCTTTTACCTTTTTATCAATATCACTGTTTTTCATCTTTTTTTGCTTTAAAGCAAAAGCTATATTTTTATAAGCAGTCATATTAGGAAATAATGCATATGATTGAAAAACTATTCCAAAGCCTCTTTTATCAGGTGAAACATTAGTTATATCTTTCCCTCCAAGATAAATACTTCCGCCATCTAAATCTTCTAATCCTGCTATCATTCTTAAAAGTGTAGTCTTTCCACATCCACTTGGACCAAGTAAACATAGAAATTCACCTTCTTCTATTTCTAAATTTATATTATTTAATATTTTTTTACTTCCATAACTTTTTCTTGCTCCGTTTACTTTTAAATAACTCATAATTACCTCCTACTTACTTTCACTTTTTGAACCATAATTATTTTCCCATTTCTTTAATACTTCACTTCTATTTTTTGATGCCCATACTAAATCATTTTCTATTAATTGATCAATTGGATTTTCTAAATATCCAACTGGTATCTCTACATCAGTTTCTATTGATGTTATTGGACTACTTGTTGCATACTTTTCCATTGCATCCTCACTTAATGCCCATTCCATAAACAAATTACTTTCTTCCTTAATTGTAGTTTTCTTTATTTCAGCTATACTTTCTAAATCCCATCCTGATCCTTCTTTTGGGAATATAACTTTAACTGGCTCTCCCGTTTGCATTTGAGTTACTCCTCTGTATCCAAAGGAAATTCCTATTGGGTACTCTCCAGCTCCTGCAAGTTTTGCTGGCTTTGAACCTGAGTGAGTATAAACCCCTATATTTTCATGAAGCTTACTCATATACTCAAAGCCTTCATCTTCACCCATAAGCTGTAAAATAGCTGAAACTGTAAAGTATCCTGTTCCTGATGAAGCTGGATTAGGCATTGTAATTAATCCTTTATATTCAGGCTTTATTAAATCCTCATAGCTTTCTGGAATTTTAAGTCCTAGCTTTTCTAACTCTTTATAGTTAACTACAAAAGCTGTCTCTGTTGCATTCATTCCTATCCAATATGGAATTTCACTATCATCCATAAATCTTTCATTTATATCATCAATATTTTTAGGCATATATGGATTTAGTAATCCTCTTTCCTTAATGTCAATCATATTAATTGCCGATAATCCCCATACAATATCAGCTTGTGGATTATCCTTTTCTGAAATTAACTTTGCACTAATTACTCCGTGAGAATCTGTTATAATATTAACTTTTATTTCAGGATACATTTCTCTAAAACCTTGAATATACTCATTAACTTGCTCTTCTTCTAAAGCTGCATATATTGTTAATTCTTTATTATTTTTAGCTGTGTACTGAGGTGTTGTTGAAACACAACCTTTGATTATGAATAAAAAAACTAATACTATTAAAGCCTGAAATATTTTTTTCATTTAATACTCTCCTTTACATTGCATTTATCCATTTTACATTCCATTTTTTTAAGATTTCCTTCCATTCAATAGGCGTATCTTCATCTGTAATAATCATATCTACCTTATATAATTCATCAATTTTATAGTAATTTCTTAAAGCTACTTTAGAATAATCTGCTAGGACTATTTTTTCTTTTGCACTTTTTAAATACATTTTTGTAGTTTCAGCCTTTAATGAATCATAAGCAGTTATTCCATGCTCTATAGACACACCTTCACAAGATATAAAAGCTTTATCAACATAATATTTATTTAACATTTCAATAGTATTAGCTCCTACAGTTCTTCTATTTGAACTTTGTACTATTCCACCTAAAAAGACTAACTCACCGCATATATCACCTTTATTTAGTAAATTCATTACTCCATTTGCTACTGGAAAAGATGAAGTAATTATTGTTAAATTCTTTTTGCCTTCTAAAAACCTAACTAATTGTAATGTAGTTGACCCTTCGTCAATTATTATCTTATCTCCATCATTTATGTATATAGATGCCTTTTTTGCTATTGCAATTTTTTCTCTTTCATTTTTCAAATACCTTTGGTTAATATCCTCTTCATTGCTATAAAAATTTAACTTTACAGCCCCTCCATGAACTCTTTTTATTTTAGCTTCGCCTTCTAATGACTCTAAATATCGTCTTACACTTTCAGTAGAAATTTCTAAAAGAACGCTTAATTCTTTAGTAGTGACTTTTCCTTTTTCATAAATTACATTTAATATTTTTTCTTTTTTGCTTTCCTTTATCACTTATCATTTCCTCCACCTACTTGATAATTTGATTCTAACTATTTATTGTTAAGCATTTATTAAGTCATGGTTAATATAAAGTTGTATTAACTGTGGGTTTTCCCCTAAAAAAAATTAAAACCCACATAAAAAATAGCCTTAAACTATAATTTATGTGGGTTTTTATCTTACCTATTATTTAGTTTTTCTTTTTATTATTATTGATAAATACCTTTAAATCTTCTACTTCTTCATCTTTTGCTTCTCTATTTAACTTTTCCTTAAATCTTTCTTTAGCCTCTTCTAAGGAAATTCCTTCTCCAACTATATCTCCTAATAACCTTTGATAATTATAAAATTCATTAAAGGTTTCTTTATTATATTTAGGATGATGAGCAGGTATATAACAGTTTGAATCTAATTCTTTT
>NZ_JBOFYU010000061.1:0-24067 GCF_051654825.1 Clostridium sp. | reverse complement strand
GGATTTACTTTATATAGCCGTAAGAAAGATAAAAATAAATCTTTATATCATTGGGAAGCTACTTTAGTTACTTTATCATATTTAATATTACCTTAAGGGAGAAAATCCAGATTAATTTTTAATCTGGATTTTTATTGTTTAAATATTCTTTTGATAATGTTAGTAATGTAGCTTTATTATTTAAGGAACTATTGTCTAAAACTTGTTCTAATAAATAATTTAATATCTCACCTAATATTTTTCCAGGAGAAATATTAAGTTCAGAAATAATGATTTTTCCGTTTATATCTAAGTCTTTTATAGTTAAAGGCTCATTATTTTTTAATATATAATCAACTCTTTCAGATATAAAGTTTATTTTATATAAAAATGGATCAGGGGCCCAAAGAGAATTTACATCAGCTCTTTGAAGATCTAATAATTTATAGATATTATGTGATCCTACTTTGTTTAATAGTCTTTTTACTTCTCCATCACTTGGTAAATGGTCAACATTTAAGACTAAATGGTTATCTATCAATGAGCAAACATTTGATATAGTTGCGTTATCAAATGCTAAATCTGATAAAATTTCTTTAGTCATAATAGAACTTTCTCTACTGTGTCCAGGAAAATAGCAATGTCCATTTTCTAAGAATGTCATAGTTTTTAACTTGCCTATATCATGGAAAAGAGCAGATAGTCTTAAAGTTAAATCATTAGACGTTTTACTTAAAACTTTTAATGTATGTGCAAAGACATCTCTATTATGATTATTGCAATTTGGTGTATATTTAACGAGCTTATGCAGGTCTGGAAGTATTTCTTCTAGAATATTTGTATCTTCTAAAAGTTGAATTCCAAGAGACGGATTATTAGATATAAGTATTTTACAAAGCTCATCTCTTATTCTTTCAGGACTTATATTTTTAATTAATTTGCAGTTGTTTTTAATAGCTAAGAAGGTATCTTCCTTTATATCAAATCCAAGCTGACAGCTAAATCTAATTGCTCTAAGCATTCTCAATGCATCTTCTTTAAATCTTTCATCAGGATTGCCTACACAAGATATTATTGAGTTGTTTAAATCAGTAATACCATTAAAATAATCTATTAGTCCATCTTTTTCATTATAAGCTAATGCATTTATAGTAAAGTCTCTTCTAGATAAATCTTCTTTAATATTTCTAACAAAGACGACAGAGTCAGGCCTCCTATTGTCCTTATAATCACCATCTGTTCTAAAGGTAGTTACTTCATAAGGTTCACTATTAAGCATTACAGTAATAGTGCCATGTTTAATTCCAGTTGGGATTGTTTTATCAAATAACTTTAAGGTTTCTTCAGGTAATGCAGAAGTTGTAATATCATAATCTTTTGGTGTGTTTCCAAGTAAACTATCTCTAACACATCCTCCGACCATAAAGGCATTATGACCATTATTTAAAAATCTATCTATAATAAATTTAACATTATTAGGTATATAAATATTCATTTTATGTCTCCTTTAAGATTACAAATATAAACTTATAATATCATAAAATATAAGTTTAAAGGCTATATAGTTATTTATAAAGAAACTTAAAATAAAAATAGCCTTACAAAAGTAAAGCTATCTTTATTTAAGGTTTTTTAGTTTTAATTTATTATAACTTTTGTATCATTTCCTACATTATCATATAGCCATTTAGCATCTTCAACTTCAAGACGTACACATCCATGAGATGCTGGAACTCCAAGGGTGTAATCTACAATTTCACTTTGATCTCTATTAAAGGGAAGTGAATGGAATAAATAATCTCCCATAAATTGAACCCAGTACTTTCCACCTTGCATAAACTCTTCAGAAAAGAACCAATCACCTCTACCAGTTACAGAAAACACACCTTTAGGGGTTTCCTTACCTGGCAATCCTGTTGATGATTCGAATGTTTTAATTAGAGTCCAATCATTCATTGAACCTTCATAAACATATGTATTTTGTTCTGCTAAATTTAAATAAACAAAATAAGGGGTTTTGCTTTCTATGTTTAATGTATTTACATTAGAAATAGTAATGGATTGGAGAATAGCATTAGAAGTATATTCACTATCTTCGCTAGCTATATTTTCTAAGTATTCATCTCTAACCATTTCTATAAATCCTATTTTAGCTAATATATCTTCATCATTTTCAGAAAGTATACTTCTGTTGTATCCATTAAGAAGATCAATAGCTTTTGTGTAATATTTATTAGCAATTAACTCATCTGAATCTAGTATTAATTTATTTTTATAGGATTCTTGGCACTTTGTTATATAATCTTGAGCAGAAGTATATTCATCTTCTGAGCTTTCTATTTCATTAAAATAGCTTATAGCAGTTTCATAATCTTTATCTTTAAATGCAGTTACTCCTAAATTAAAAGATTCATTTTTTGAATTTATATTAGGAATATCTTCAGGTTGTTCTTTAGCATAGGATGAACCACCAAAAGAACTTATAAGCTTGTTTAATGATGAATTTAAAATATTATATTTTTCGATTTCTTCTAATACAACTAAAGCTTGGGAGTCAGATATTTCGCCATTATTAGCGGCAGTACAAATTTTATCTATTACTCCAACAAAATAATTAGTTAAATCTTTTTTCATTAAATCCTCTTTTAAAGGAAAAGATTTATCACTTAAAATGTTTTTTGCTTTATCAAAATCGCAACTATTGAATGCTGTGTAGAAATCATTAGTTACAGATTTATATCTATAGTTAGAAAATATATTAGCACCAAATCCTAGAAAAATAAAAATTAAACATAATATTAATATTTTATAATTAAAAGCTTTGGTTTTCTTATTATCTTTAAAACTATTATATTTATATCTCATAATATAGCCACCTTTCATAAAATACATCGATATACTTATAATAGTTAACAAAAAATAAAAAATTTAATCTTAAAAATTTAACTTTTATAAAATAAGGATATATTTATTAATAGAGAGTGGTGTGATAGAATGGATTATAAGTAGAATTAGGAAAATAAATGGAGGTAGCTAAAAAAGTGAAATTAAATTTTTTTAATAGACTTAACATTAGTATTTTTAAAATTAAGAAATATCCTATTCTAATAAAGGAAGGATTAAATAAGGCACTTGTATTTGTTTTAACATTAAGTTTAATAATCGGTTTATTTTTAGGTGGATCTCAAATAGCCTTAGTTTCAGTGGTAGAAAAGGCTTCAAATGAAGTGTTAAGCAACTCTGAGTTTGAGTTTGTTATGGATAATGGAATATTAGATTTTAAAAACTCACCATATATTGAGGAGTCAGGAAGTGTAATAAGTATAGTTGATAGTAATAAATTACTATCAGAAGCAGAAAGCTATAGAAGCAAGGTAGTACATAAGGATATGTCTATAGTATTTTTTAAAGATGGTATAATAGCAAGAAATAATGGAACTCAATATGAATTAAAGTATTCTGAAATACCATTAGTACCTACTCATGTAGATAATGCATCACTTTTAAGCTTAATAGATAAGATAGGTGCATTTAAATACATTATGGTTTTAGTTACAATACTATCAGTTTATTTAACTATATTATTAACAGGATTTGTTGTATCATTAGCTGGATTAGTGGCAAATAAAATTTATGGAATAAAGATAAAATATAAAGATTTATTAAAGATATCATTATATTCAATGACATTACCAACTATATTAAAATTAATAGTACCTATTGGAAGTTTTTCAATAGTTATTGCAGGAGTATATTTAGTTTTAGCTATTAATAGTTTAAAGCCAGAAATTAATTAAAAGTAATGGGATACTTAAGGGTATCCCATTACTTTTTGGAGAAATATATATAAATGTAAAAATTATTGTATATTAGTTAAATAATATTAATAAATAGATTAAATTTTATCCTAAAAGGTTGTTAGAAAAAAATGGATATGGTAAAATATTTTTGGTTGGGTAAGTAAATGGGTATATAGAAAGTGATATGAAGGGGTTTGAGTAGATGATAAATAATAAATATAACAATACAAAAGATTCTACAACTACTTTAGAAGAACTTAATGATAAACTACAAGATGATATATTTAAAGTTCCATATAATGAATTAATGGATAGACTAGATATATTAATAGAAAAAAATAATAAACAAGAAGGTTTTTTATTAAATATTTCTCATGATTTAAGAGCACATCTAAATGTAATTCTAAGTGTGGTACAATGCATTGAAAGTGGTAATGTAGAAGTAGCAGACAAAAAAGTAATTGAATATATAAGTATGGTTAAAAGAAATAGCTTAAAAATGCTAAAGCTTGTAAACAACTTAATAGATGCAACTAAATTTGAGAATAATTATTATACGATTGATAAGAAAAACATTGATATTATATCAATGGTAGAAGGAACAGTAAGTTGTATAGATAGATATGCAAAGCAAAAAAACATTCAATTAATTTTTGATACAAACAAAGAAGAATGCATTGCTGCAATAGATCCAGAAGTTATAGATAGAATAATAATGAATCTATTATCAAATGCTATAAAATTTTCACCTATTAATACAAATATTTTTATAAATATGTTTATAGATGAAAATAACATTAAGATATCTATAAAGGATGAGGGGCCTGGGATATCAGATGAAGATAAAGAAAAAATATTTAATAGATTTTTCCAAACAACAAAGAAAAAAGAAAATGAAAATATAGGAAGTGGAATTGGTTTAGATTTAGTAAACTATTTAACTAAGTCACATGATGGTGAAGTTAGTGTAGTAAGTGAAAATGGTGATGGAACTGAATTTATAGTTAAAATTCCTAGAGTAAGAATAGAAGAATCAGATGATATTACAATAAGATGTCCAAGTGCAAAAATACAAATGTTGGAAATAGAGTTTTCAGATATATATTTAAGTTAGGAGTTTTAAATTTATAAAACTCCTACAATTTTCAATCTTTCCTTGATTTATAAAGCTCTTTATGGTAATATTTAAATTGTTAAAAAATTAATATGCGGTGGTAGCTCAGTTGGATAGAGTAGCTGGCTACGAACCAGTTGGTCGGGGGTTCGAATCCTCTCCGCCGTACCATTAGTTAAGTCCTATAATTTATTATAGGACTTTTTTCGTATTTGAAAAATTACGGAGGATAATATTTAAAGTAAACTTTAGTATTGGAATTGTATCTAAGGAAAATATTTTTAAGTAATATAAGTAAAAATAGAAGATTTTTATATATGATAAATAGAAGGAATTTTAGGATTTTATTGACAATATTGATAATCGATATTAAAATTAAAACATAAATATCGATTATCGATGTTGGGGGTGTTTAGTTGGCAAGAGAACAATTTCAAAATTTAACAGAGCAAATGTATTATATATTAATTTCATTAAGGGAAGAGTGTTGTGGAGTTGATATTATGGAAGCTGTTTATGATATTTCAAATGGAAGAGTAAAGATAGGACCAGGAACTTTATATGCTTTATTAGGAAAATTTGAAAAGGAAGAAATGATAAGAGAAACAGAAGTAATAGGAAGAAAAAGAAGTTATATAATAACGCAAAAGGGTATGGATATTTTAAAGGAAGAATTTAATAGATTAAATATTTTAATAAAAGATGGAAAAAAATATTTAGGAGAGGATTAACTTGAAATTAATAAAAACTAAATGGGTATTTTATAGATTTATGCCATTTGAATATGAGGATTTAGAAAAATATTTAAATAATATGGCATTAAGGGGATGGATATTAGAAGATATACGAGGATATTTTTTAAAGCTAAAGAGAATAGAGCCAAGGAAGTTAAAGTATTCGATAAATATGATTGATGAGGTTTCTTTTTTTGATTTAAGAGATAGTGATGAATCTATGAAGTATAGGGATTACTGTGAAGAAGTTGGTTGGAACTTTATATGTGAAAGAGATAAGATTCAAGTTTATTATAGTGAAGAAGATTTAGAAATAATAGATATTCATACAGATGAAAGAGAAAAGTTTGAAGCAATTAATAAGGTTTCAAAAAAGTATGTATTATTAAATTTATTTATAGTATGTATGATGATGTACACACAATATATAAATACAATAGGCAATTATGATACTAGTTTTTTATTTTATAACTTTCAGTTAATATCATTAATCTTTATAGGATTATTTATAATTGAAGAAGGATTATCTATTATAAATTATTTTACATGGAGATTTAATGCAAGAAAAAATTTAGATGTTGAAGAAAAAGTAATTTATAAAGGATTCTTTAACTCCTTTATAAAAGTTTTGATAGGAAATATAACTATAGCAGCTATTATGTTATATTTCATATATTTTTCAGTATCAGAAGGATTTATTGATATAGTGATGATACTAATTATTTTAATTTCTTGTAGTTTAGTACCAATATCAAGATATTTTATAAAAAGAACAAATCATAGTAGCAAGAAAAAGAGAGAAATGAATATAATTGCACAATTAACAGTATGTATAGTAACTTTTTCTATATTAATAACTTATTTAAATATTAATATTTTAAAAGTAGACAATGAAGCTGAAATAGTTGTTGGTGGAGAAGAGTATGAATTAACTATAGAAGATTTAGGTGATAAGAGAATTGAAGATGGTCATGCGTATCTTGATTATAGAGAAAGTATATTAGGATCAAGAAAATACTATAGTGTAGAAGGTAAATTAGGATTTGTAAGCTATGAACTAGTAAAAAGTGATTATGAATGGGTAATAAATTATACTTTAGATAAAATATTAGGTCATTGGAAAGACTTAGATGTGGACTTTGAAGTTACGGAAGAAAATATTTCCAATAATATAAAGATATACGCCATGAATAGTGGAAATATGATGATAATGCTTTCTAAAGATAAACTAATAAAAATGGATACTTGGAGCGAAAATTTAAAGGAAAAAGAAGTTTTAGATATAATATATAATAAAATATTTGAAAAGAGTATATAAAATATAATTTTAGTAACAGTAATACTAATAGATTTATCAGTATTACTGTTACTTTTTGTGTAAAATCGAACAAAAAATTAGAAAAAGAAATAAATATGTTGATATTACTAAGAAAAGGCGTATAATATTTAGTGGATTTATGAAAATATTCGAAAAGGGGAGTTAATTTATGAGAGATAATAAAAATTATGACGTTATAATAGTTGGAGCAGGGCCAAGTGGAATATTTACGGCTTATGAGCTTAGTAAAATACATCCTGAAAAGAAGGTTCTAATAATTGAAAAGGGAAAGTCAGTTCATAAAAGACATTGCCCTATCCCTCAATTAAATAAATGTGTTAAATGTAAGCCTTATTGCAATATTACAACAGGATTTGCAGGAGCAGGAGCATTTTCAGATGCAAAGCTATCATTATATGATTCAGAATCTCAAGAAGTTTTAGTTGGAGGAAATCTTCCTGAAGTTATTGGACACAGTGCTACTAAAGAATTAATAGATTACTGTGATGAAATTTATTTAGAATTTGGTGGAGAAAAAAACATAGCTGGTGTAGAGCATAAGGATGAAATAAGAAAAATAAAAAATAAGGCTAAAGGATTTAATATTAACTTAGTTGATATTCCAATAAGACATTTAGGAACAGAAAAATCTAGGGAACTATATGGCAAACTAGAAGATTATTTAATAAATAATGGGGTAGAGATATTATTCCAAACACCTGTTACTGATTTAATTATAGAAGATGGAAAAGCTAAGGGCGTTTGTACAGCAAATGATAGATTTTATGGAGATAAGATAGTAGTATCAGTTGGAAGAAATGGTGCTGATGTATTATCAGATTTATGCGATAAACATAATATTGAAAAAGAAGTTGGTGTAGTTGATATCGGAGTAAGATTTGAAATGAAATCTGAAGGAGATATAAAAAGAGTAAATGAGCTTATGTATGAAGGAAAGTTTATAGGAGAAATAGCTCCATTTAAAGATAAGGTAAGAACTTTCTGCCAAAATCCAGATGGCTTTGTTGCAGCAGAAGTTTATGATGATGGATTATCATTAGTAAATGGACACGCATACAAGGAAAAGAAAAGTATAAATACAAACTTTGCAATTCTTTGTTCACATAAATTTACTGATCCATTTAACAAGCCAATAGAGTATGCTCAAAAGGTAGCTCAATTAACAAATCTTTTATCTAATGGTGATGTAGTAGTTCAAAGATTTGGAGATATATTGAATGGAAAAAGAACTTGGCAAAATGAATTAGACGACAATTCTGTAGAGGCTACTTTAAAAACAGCTATGCCAGGAGACATTACATTAGGAATACCATATAGAACTATGACTAATATAATTAATTTTATTTTAGAAATGGATAAGGTAGTTAGCGGGTTTGCAAATCCAGATAACTTATTATATGGACCAGAAATTAAATTCTATTCTAATGCTGTTAAATTAGACGAAAATCTAGAAACTAATATAAAAAATCTTTATGCTATAGGTGATGGAGCAGGTTTAACTAGAGGGTTAATGATGGCATCAGGTTCAGGCGTATATTTAGCAAGAAAGCTATTTAAATAAAATAAATTTATAAAGGGATTTCCGTTAGGAAATCTCTTTTTTTAATAAAATAAATAAGTATAGGGAAAATTAAAGAAAACATATTTAATAAAAAAGAAGGTAGAGAGATGAAGATAGATGTTTTAATTAACCAAGTAGATGATCATAATCAAGGAAATATTCTAGCTACCCAAAAGTTTAATCCAAATGAAGTAGTTTTTATAAAATCAAATGAAGATGAAAGCATATTAAAATCTCTGAGAGAATATTATAAAAATAATTTCCCTAAGGTTATATTTAAAGAAGTTAGCGTTAATGAGGCTGATGATAGTAAATTAAAAAATATATTAGATGAGCATAAGAGTAAGAAAATTATTGTAAATTTAACTGGTGGTAAAAGAATAAATTCATTGATTTTATGTAATTTATGTATTACTAATGATATTAAATCTGTTTATGTTGATATTTTAAATAAAACTTTATACACCTTTGATAAAGATATAGAAGTGTTAAAGGAAGAGTTTGATGATTTAGAAATTGAAGATGTAATAAATGCATCAGGAGGAAAGATAATAAATCATGCTACAACATTATGCGAAAAGGAAGATTTAATATATTTAACTAAATGCATATATAAAAATTTGCCTCTATGGCATAATCATAAGCAAAAATTATATGATGCAAATATTTTTTATCATGATTATGGTAATACAAGTAGAGTTGTAATAAAAACTAAAGCCTTAGACATAAAAGATAAAAAAATGATAGAAGCAATTTTAAAAAAGTTAAAAGAGTTAAATGGGATTAAATATAAAAGTATAGAAGATGAACAAATAGAAGTGAATTTTTTAAATGAATATTTAAAGGCATTTATATTTAAAAGTGGAACGTGGCTTGAAATGGCAACTAATATTATGATAAATGAAATTAAGGATGTAGACGAAGTTAAAAGTGGAGTAATATTCTTATGGAATGATGATATTAGAATGATTAGAAATGAAGTAGATGTTGTAGCAATAAAAGATTCTGTTCCAATATGTATTTCTTGCAAAGATAGTGACAAATATAATGAAACAGCGTTAAATGAATTAAATGTTTATAGTGAAAAAATTGGTGGAGAAAAGGTTCATAAAATACTAGTAGCAACTAAGGAACCAATAAAGGCATCAGTTAAAGAAAGAGCTAAGGAAATGAACATACATTTAATTATATTTGATGGAGATGAAAATAAGTTTAAAAAACATATCCAAAATATAATAAAATAAAATTAAAGCGTAGAATTAAATCTACGCTTTTTTACCTATTGATTCACCCATTAAAACTTTTGTTTCAAAACCTAATGCTGATTGGTCTAAAATATCATCGTCTATAGAAATTGTATCTTTTTTAAAGAATAATATAGTAGTAGAACCACCAAATTTAAAATATCCTTTTTCTTCTCCTTTACTTACTCTTGTGTTTGGAGTATATGTTTGAAGAATTGTACCTACACAGGTAGCACCTACTTCTACGTGAATTATATCACCAAAGTTTTCAGATTTAAATATTGACCATTCTCTTTTATTTTGACAATATAGCTTTGGAATTTTTTCTAAGGCTACAGGATTAACTGAATAGTAATTTCCTTTAATATAATTAGATTTAAAAGGAATCCCATTATCTACAAAGTGAAATCTATGATAATCAGTTGGGCATAGTCTTAAAACTAAACAAACACCACCGTTATATTCCTCAGCAATTTTATCATCACCAAGCAATTCTGATAGGCTATATGTAATTCCCTTTACTTGAACTATTTGGTTTATATCAATATCAGTAAAAGCTAGTAATCTACCATCCCCAGGAGAAGGTAGTATATTTGCATCTTTATTTATAGGTCTAGACTCTTCCTTTAATGGTCTTATAAAGAAGTCATTGAAACTATTAAAGTCACTTATATCCTGTGAGCTTATATTCATATCTATATCAAAATCTTTAATAAAGTTATCTATCTTTTTCTTACTTAATTTAGTATCGCAATAAGATCCATATAATTTAGAAAAAAGCTTTCTTTTTATCATAAGTTCAACAAAGCTTTTACCAATAGGTGATTCATAGGACCACTTTATATAATTTTCTCCAGCAACATTTTCTACTTCATATTCATTAGTCGTTCTATTATAAACTCTTATCATTGTAATACCTCTTAGATTTATTGTTATTAATTCTTTAATATTATATTAACATAAAACATAATAAAAAATTCTTATAAAAAATATAAAAATAAGATAAAAAAATATATTGTCAAATTTAAACTAAATAGGAGATAAAAGGAGTAAAAATGTTAAAAGAATCTATTATTTCCGATAATTCGAAGTTGTAATATAACGATATTATAAATACAATAAATATTGTGAGTAAAAAATTAAAAGAATAATTATTATTAAAGAATAGTGATTTTTTCAAAATCATATGATAAAATATTAACAATAATGTTTTAATATAAAGTAGACTATAGAGTTATTTACAATTTTAGTGTGGAGGTACACATATAATATGAAGAATATAATTATTGATGGTAAGGAAATACAGGTTAAAGAAGATAAAAATATATTAATGATTGCAAAAGATAATGGAATAGAAATTCCTGCTTTATGTTTTTTAGAGGATTGTAATAATATAGGTCAATGTGGAGTATGTTTAGTAGAAATTGAAGGTCAAGATAGATTAGCTAGAGCATGTTGTGTTAAGCCACAAGATGGAATGGTTATTATGACAAATAGCGAAAGGGTTCAGGAAGAAGTTAAAAAGGTTGTTTCAGGACTTTTAGATAGACATGAATTTAAATGTGGACCTTGTAAGAGAAGAGAAAATTGTGAATTTTTAAAGTTAGTAATTAAGACAAAAGCAAGAGCATCAAAACCTTTTGTTGTAGAAAATAAAGAAGAATACGTTGATAGTAGAAGTAAGTCAATAGTATTAGACAGATCAAAATGTGTTACTTGTGGAAGATGTGTTGCGGCATGTAGAACTAAGACAGGAACTAGAGCAATTACATTCCAAAAGGTAGATGATAAAAGAATAGTAGGACCAGAAAATTTAAAATGCTTTGATGATACTAATTGCTTATTATGTGGGCAATGTGTAGCAGCATGTCCTGTTGATGCTTTATCAGAAAAATCTCATATTGAGAGAGTTAAGGATGCATTAGAAAATCCAGAAAAACATGTAATAGTAGCTATGGCACCATCAGTTAGAACTGCAATGGGTGAGTTATTTAAAATGGGATATGGAGTAGATGTAACAGGAAAGATATACACTGCTTTAAGAGGACTTGGATTTGATAAAATATTTGATATAAACTTTGGAGCTGATATGACTATTATGGAAGAAGCTACGGAGTTAATTCATAGAATAGAAGCTAATGGACCATTCCCGATGTTTACATCATGCTGTCCAGCATGGGTAAGACAAGTGGAAAATTACTACCCAGAATTAAGGGAGAATTTATCAAGTGCAAAATCTCCACAACAAATATTTGGAGCTGCTAGTAAAACATATTATCCAATAGTTTCAGATATTGATCCTGCTAGAGTATTTACTGTGACTATAATGCCATGTACAGCTAAGAAGTACGAAGCAGATAGACCTGAAATGGAAAATGAAGGTCATAGAAATATAGATGCAGTTATAACTACAAGAGAATTAGCAAAGATGATTAAGGATGCTAAAATAGATTTTGCTAACTTAGAAGATAGCGAAGTAGATCCTGCAATGGGAGAATACACTGGAGCTGGTGCTATATTTGGAGCAACAGGTGGTGTTATGGAAGCTGCACTTAGAACAGCAAAGGACTTTGTTGAAGGTGAATATTTAGAAGATATTGAATATCATCAAGTAAGAGGCTTAGATGGAATAAAGGAAGCTAATATAGAAATCAACGGATTAGATTATAGTGTAGCAGTTGTAAATGGAGCTTCAAACTTATTTGAATTTATTAAAAGTGGAAGACTTAACGATAAGAAGTATCATTTTATTGAAGTTATGGCTTGCCCAGGTGGATGTGTAAATGGTGGAGGGCAACCTCATTTAAGTGCTGCAGAAAGAGAAAAGATTGATATAAGATCAGTAAGAGCTTCAGTATTATATAATCAAGATAAAGTATTAAAGAAGAGAAAGTCACATGAAAATGAATCTTTAAAGAAGATGTATGATACTTATATGGGAGAACCAGGACACGGAAAAGCACATGAGTTACTTCATATAAAATATAATAAATAGTATGAAAGGGGAGTAAAATCCTCTTTCTTTTTATATAGAGAATGATAATGGACATATGATATAATTAAATTCAATTTAAACATAGGATGGGAGGCTTATTATGAAATATTTAGCTAGTGATTTAGATGGAACTTTAGTACATGATAATGAGATCAGTCAAAATGATATTGATGCAATAATAAAGCTAAAGGAAAAGGGATATAAGTTTATAATATCTACAGGAAGAAGTGTAAAGGGAATAGATTTAACTTTTGATAATTATCCTGAATTAAAATATGATTATATAGTTGCATGTAATGGAGCTGTAATCTTAGATAAGGATAGAAATGTTATATACGATAATCATATAAAAAGTGATGTTGCAGAAAGAGTTTTTAAAGAGCTTATAGACAATAAAGAAGTATGCATTCACTTTGAAAGTGATGGAAATAATTATCTTATAGACCCAATAACAACAGATGGAGTAGAAGAATATATGAACTATTTCCAGGGTGTTGTTCCTAGAGATGAAGTCTTTAATAAAGATAGAGAATATGCAGTAATAAGTATGTTTGTAAGAAATAACTGTATAAATGTTGCAGAAAAAGCTAAAGAAGAGCTTATTAAAAAGTTTGGAGACGAATTAGAGATATTTAGAAATCAATCTTTTGTAGACATTGCTCCTAAGAATTGCTCAAAGGGAAATGGAATTCTAAAGGTTTTAGAACTTGATGGTGGAAATGTAGAAAAGCTATATACTATAGGTGATTCTTATAATGATTTATCTATGTTTGAAATAACAGAAAATAGCTTTACATTTAACCATGTAGAGGACAAGGTTAAAGAATCAGCTAATTATTATGTAGATTCTGTAAGCCAATGTATAGATAGAATATTAGAGTAAAAAATAGACCTAGATAAGTAATTATCTAGGTCTTAATTATTATATTAGTTCTTTCCTGCGAACTCTAAGTATTCATCATAAGTCATAGATCTATCAACTATAGAACCATCTTTTTTGATATCGATAATTCTGTTAGCAATAGTTTGAACAAACTGATGGTCATGAGAAGCGAATAGTAATACGCTCTTGAAATCTCTAAGACCGTTATTTACAGCTGTTATTGATTCAAGGTCTAAATGGTTAGTAGGTTGATCTACAACTAATACATTTGCATTAGAAAGCATCATTCTAGATAACATACATCTAACCTTTTCTCCTCCTGATAATACTTGAGCTTTCTTTAAAGCTTCTTCTCCTGAGAATAACATTCTACCTAAGAATCCTCTTAAATAGCTTTCTGATTGCTCTTCTACAGTGTTTCCTGAGTACTGTCTTAACCAATCAACAAGGTTTAAATCACAGTTTTCAAAGAATGGAGTGTTATCATGTGGGAAGTATGCTTTAGTAATAGTGATTCCCCATTTGAATTCACCAGCATCTGGTTCCATTTCTCCGTTTATTATTTTAAATAATGTAGTTATAGCTATTTCATTATCAGCAAGGAATGCTATTTTATCTTCCTTATTTACTCTGAAGCTTACATTATCTAATACTTTAACACCATCTATAGTTTTAGTTAAACCGTCAACAGTTAATATTTCATTACCAACTTCTCTTTCAGGTTTAAATCCAACGAATGGATATCTTCTGCTTGATGGTTCTATATCATCAAGAGTTATTTTATCTAATAACTTCTTACGAGAAGTTGCTTGCTTAGACTTAGATGCATTAGCACTAAATCTAGCGATAAAGTCTTGTAACTCTTTAATTTTTTCTTCTTTCTTTTTGTTTTGATCCTTAGACATTTGAAGAGCTAATTGGCTTGATTCATACCAGAAATCGTAGTTACCTACGTATAACTTAATCTTACCAAAGTCAACGTCAGCCATAATAGTACATACAGTGTTTAAGAAATGTCTATCATGGGATACAACTATAACAGTTCCTTCAAATTTTAATAAGAAATCTTCTAACCAGTTAATTGACTTAATGTCTAAATGGTTGGTAGGTTCGTCTAGAACTAATATTCCAGGATTTCCGAATAAAGCTTGAGCTAAAAGAACTTTAACTTTTTCAGAACCTGTAAGTTCTCCCATTATCTTATAATGCATATCAGTTCCAATTCCTAAACCTTGAAGTAATGAAGAAGCTTCTGATTCTGCTTCCCATCCGTTCATATCAGCAAATTCACCTTCTAATTCTGATGCTTTTATACCATCTTCATCAGTAAAATCTGGTTTTGCATATAAAGCATCTTTTTCTACCATTATTTCATAAAGTCTTTTATTTCCCATTATTACAGTTTGTAAAACTTCAAATTCATCATATTCGAAGTGATCTTGTTTTAAAACTGACATTCTTGTATTTGGAGGTATGATTACTTCTCCAGTATTAGGTTCTATTTCACCTGATAATATTTTTAAGAATGTACTCTTACCAGCACCATTAGCACCGATAACACCATAACAGTTACCTGGGTTGAATTTTAAATTTACATCTTCAAAAAGTTTACGTCCACCAAATCTTAAGCTTACGTTTGATACAGTTATCACTAAAAACCGACCTCATTTCTAAAATTTATTTATTTCGTTATTATATCATAAACTTAACATATTTTCATTGAAACCATAAAGAAAAGTAAGAAAATTTAAGGTAATTGAACCAATTTTGAAATAATTTAAAATACTATAATTGACATTTACAAAAATTGGTGATATATTTATTTACAAAGAAGTTTAGGAGTATAGAGATGGGTAAAAATATTAGCTTAGGATTCATAAAAGTTAATAGCGTGTTTTATTATAACTATTATAGATAGTATGTATTTATATTGATTTATAGGTACATACATTAAGTATTAAAACTTAAGTTTGTATCTATGATGGTTAGATTTGTTTTACTCAATTTTTAGGTAATATAACCACGTAGAGGATGCTATGTGGTTTTTTTTATATAAACCCTTGGTTAATAACCACATAGCAAAGGCTGTGTGGTTTTATTTATATAATTTAAGGGGGAACAGTAGGATATGAAGAAAAGAGAAAATTTTACAAGTAGAACAGGATTTATTTTATCCTGTATAGGAGCGGCTGTAGGGCTAGGAAACATATGGATGTTTCCATATAGGTTAGGGCAAAATGGGGGATCAGTATTTTTAATACCGTACTTTATATTTGTTTTGATTTTAGGATCTACAGGATTAATTACTGAATTTGCAGTTGGTAGATCATCAGAAGGTGGTGCTTTAACAGCTGTTAAGAAAATTTTCAAAAACAAAGGTTTAAAAGGAGGAGTATTACTAGGATTAATTCCAGCAGTAGGATTAGCAGGAGTATTTATGTTTTATAACGTAGTAGTAGGCTGGATAATGAAATACTTCACTTTAAGCGCAACAGGAAAAATAAATAATATTGATATTCCAACATTTTTTGATAGCTTCTCAGGAAGCCCTGAAACAATAGGTTGGAATTTGCTAGCTATAATATTGGCATTAGTTATAGTTTGTATGGGAGTAACCAAGGGGATAGAAAAAGTAAATAAAATTATAATGCCATTACTTTTTGGTATATTTGTATTACTAGGAATTAGATCAATAACATTACCTGGAGCTATGGAAGGTGTTAAATACTTATTAACTCCTCAATGGGAATACTTATTTAAGGTAAATACTTGGGTTATGGCTCTAGGACAAGCATTTTTCACAGTATCATTAAATGGATGTGGAATGGTTGTTTACGGTAGTTACATGAAAAAAGATATGGATATACCAAGATCAGCTGTAAGCACAGCTGTATTAGATACTTTTTCAGCATTATTAGCATCATTTGTTATAATGCCAGCAGTATTTGCTTTTGGACTAGATCCAACAGCAGGACCACCATTATTATTTATAACAATACCAACTATTTTTAAGGCAATGCCTGGTGGACAAGTATTATGTATATTATTCTTCTTAAGTATAATATTTGCAGCAATAAGTTCATCAATTAATATGCTAGAAGGACCAGTAGAATCTTTTATGGCTCAAAGAAAATGGGAAAGAAAGAAGGCTACAATTATAATTGCTTTAAGTGCATTTGTTTTATCTATTCCTTTAAATTTAAACATGGATTTATTTAATGGATTTGCAGATTTAATTACAGTAGTTGTATCTCCAGTAGCAGCCTTAATAGTATTTATTATTTTCTACTTCTTAAAGGATAAAGAAGAAATATTAGAAGAAATAAATATGGGGGCTGAAAGAAAGTTAGGAAATAAGTTTTTCTTATTTGCAAAGTATGGGTTTACTATAGTAACTATATTAGTAATAGTTTTAGGAATAATTTATGGTGGTATATAAAAACAAAAAGAAGACGGTGACTAGCCGTCTTCTTTCTTTGTTTTTATGAATACTTTTTATAATAAATATGTGAAAACACATATAAAGTGGCTTAAGCTACCAAGTAAAATAAATATATGGAATATTTCATGGAATCCAAAAGCTCCAAATTTAAGTTTGCTTGGCTTTAATCCATAAAGAATTCCACCAAGAGTATAAAGAACTCCACCAAGAATTAACCAAAATAGACTTACTGGAGACATTACTGCTGATAAGGGCTTAATTACAAATACAGCACTCCAACCCATACCTATATAAAGAGCTGTTTGTAGCCATCTAGGGCAATTAAACCAGCATAATTTAAATACTACTCCAGAAATAGCTATTAAAATCATAACTGAGAAAAAGGTAATTCCTAATTTCCCACCAAGAGCAATTAAACAAAATGGCGCATATGATCCAGCTATTAAAATAAAAATAGTTGAATGATCTAACTTTCTAAGATTTAAAATTATTTTATCAGTAGATATAACTGAATGATAAGTTGCTGATACGCTATATAGCAGTATAAGACTTATTCCGAATATAACTAATGATAACATTTGTACTCCAGAAAGATCATTATTAAATCCTTTTATAAGCATTGCTATCAAAGCAAAAAGAGATAATATAGCACCTATCCAATGAGTTAAGCTATTTATTGGTTCACGTAAATATTTTTGCAAGAAAAACACCCCTTTTACACATATAGTTTTAAAAACTATGTTTTATTATATTGATATTATCTAATATTTTTAATGTTTAGTCAAAGGTTATAATATGGAATTCAAAGGAAATATGAGTTGTTTTTATACTTTATCTTGAAATATCTATGAAATACTATTATTATTAAATATATAGATAACAGTAAGTAGTTTTATAAACTACATGGAGGTAAATATGAACTCAGACTTATTAAAAGAGAAATTTAAAGAACTAAATTTAGAAAAGCAAATATCATTAGAGGAAGTTCCAGATATAGATTTATATATGGATCAAGTTATACAGTTATTTGAAAGTAAGCTGGGAGAGGCTACAAGAACAACAGAAGATAAAGTATTGACTAAAACAATGATTAACAACTATGCAAAAGGTAAATTGTTAATGTCTATTAATAATAAAAAGTATAGTAAAGAGCATTTAATATTGATGAGCTTAATTTATAATTTAAAGGGTTCATTATCAATAAATGATATTAAGTTATCTTTAAATAAAATAGTTGAAACTCTAGATAAGGGTGAAGAATATCCAGTAAGAAATTTATATAAGCATTATTTAGAACAATACAATAATGATGTTATTGACACTGAAATATCTATAAATGAAAAAAATGAAATAATAGAAGAGCAGTTGGCTAATAGTTCAGAAGGAATGGATGAGTATGAGAAAAACTTATTGCTATTATGTTCTTTAGTTAATATGAGTAATATGTATAGAAGAATGAGCGAAAAGCTTATAGATGATTACTTTAGTAAGCTATAGAGGGAGAAAAAATGAGAGATTATAAATGGTTAAAGCAGCAATTAGATAAGATTGATGGAAAAAGCTATAGAGCATATAAGGATTTAGAAGGTGAATATGATTTTAATGACTATATATTAAATATAGATCATGTTCAAGGCGATCCATTTGCATCTCCATCTAGAGTTAGAGTGGTAGTAAAGCAGGAAAAAGCAAAATTTCCTGAGAAATTATTTAATTATAAACATAAAAATATAGCTACGTCAGATTACTTAACTAGATTATTTTATTCTAATATAAATAAGTTTGGAGAAAAAATATTTGGCTCAGGTAAAAGCGGTTTAATTTCTATAAGTAGATGTCCACAACAAATATTAGAGAGAACATCGATAATAATAGATAAAGATAATGTAGAAGCAAGGTTTTATATAGTATTTCCAGCAAGGGGAAGAAGTGTTTTATCTAAAGAGTTAGAAAAGATATTATTTAATGTATTACCTAATATTGTGAAAAATACATTAGAATATGAAAATATAAATAAATCAGATTTAATTAATAGAGTTAAGCTTATAGAAGACCAAGAAGAGATAAGAAAAGAAATTAAGGCTAAGGGGTTAGTTGCATTTGTAGCTAATGGTTCTATGCTTCCAAGAGAAAGTGGAGTTTCTACAAGACCTTTAAAGTCAGGGAAAAAGTTTATTTCTCCTAAGGAATTAGAGGTAGAAATAAATACACCAAATAGAGGTTTAATAAAGGGAATGGGCATAAAAAAAGGTATTACGCTAATTGTTGGTGGTGGATATCATGGTAAATCAACCTTATTAAAAGCTTTGGAATTAGGTGTATATAATCATATAAATGGTGATGGAAGAGAATTTGTTATAACAGATAATTCAGCATTTAAAGTTAGAGCAGAAGATGGTAGAGCTATAACTAATACTGATATTTCTCTATTTATAGATAACCTTCCAAATGGAAAGGATACTATAAGTTTTTGTACAGAAAATGCTAGTGGAAGTACATCGCAATCAGCTAACATAATAGAAGCTATAGAAAGTGAATCTAGTCTTTTATTAATAGATGAGGATACTTCAGCAACTAACTTTATGATGAGAGATGATTTAATGCAAAGGTTAGTTGCAAAAGAAAAAGAACCTATAACTCCATTTATAGAAATAGTTAAGCCTTTATATGAACAAAAGGATATTTCTACAATAATAGTTGTGGGAAGTTCAGGAGACTTTTTTGATATTGCAGATTGTGTAATACAAATGGATAATTATGAAGCTAAAGATGTAACCAAAGAAGCTAAGGCTTTAATAAGAGGCGAAATAATAAAGAGAATAAAAGATAGAAATTTAAAAATAGAGTTTAATTTTAATCGAAAAGTAAAAAGAGGAACTATAGAACAAGGGCCTAAGGGAGTTAAGATTAAAGCTAATGGATTAGATAATATCAATATAAATAGAGAAAATATAGATTTAAGAGCTGTAGAACAATTAGTAGATACAGAACAGTTAAATGCTATAGGATCTATAATGAAGTGGGCAGAAACTAATATAGTTAATAAAAACCTTAATTTTAATAATATGATAGATGAAATAATTAATGAAATAGATAAAGAAGGATTAATATCTATTGAAAGAATGAAGGGTGGATGGGGAAGCTTAGTTATGCCTAGAAAGCAAGAAATAATGGCTACCTACAATAGATATAGAAAGTTAAAAATTTAAAAAAAGACATAGGATTTTTTCATCCTATGTCTTTTATATTAGAATAATAAATTTGCTATTAAAACTATAACAGGTAATGTTATAAGTGTTCTTTCTATGAAGATTATTAGCAGATGTTTTAATGATACAGGTATTTTAGAACCTAATAAAACTCCACCTACTTCTGACATATATATTAATTGAGAAACTGATGTACAAGCTATAATAAATTTAGTCATTTCACTAGTAATGCTGTTAGCAGCTAAAACTGAAGGTAATAGCATATCTGCAAATCCAACTACTAAAGATTGTGAAGCAGCTGCTGCTTCAGGAACTTGTAATAATTCAAGTATTGGGATAAAAGGTACTCCAAGTATTTGGAATATTGGAGTAAATTCTGCTATAACTAATGCTAATGTTGCTAAAGCCATAACAACAGGTAAAACGCCACACCACATATCTATTACATTTTTAAATCCATCTACAAAAAACTTTTTAATACTAGTATTTTGAGAGGATTTTTCAATTGCTTGAGCATATCCCCAGCTAAATGATGTGTAGCCATCAGGAATATCTTCGCTGCTTTTCTTTGGTTTATCGTTGTAGTATGTATTTGGAATACTACGTAAAGGATAAATTCTAGGAATTATTACAGCTGCTACTATTCCAGCTAATGTAACTGTTAAGTAAAATGGAATAAACATATGTGATAATCCAACTTGACTTATTACAACTAAGCTAAAAGTAATTGATACAGCAGAAAATGTCGTACTAATAACAGCAGCTTCTCTCTTAGAATAAAACCCTTCTTCATATTGCTTACTAGTTAATATTATTCCAAGTGTTCCATCACCTAGCCAGGAAGTTATACAATCTATTGATGAACGTCCTGGTAATGTAAATATAGGTCTCATTACTTTTGTTAATATTGCACCGAAGAATTCTAATAAACCAAAATTAAGTAGTAACGGTAATAATAATCCTGCAAAAAAGAATATTGTAAATAATATAGTTAAAAGATCATTTAAAACAAATGCTCCTGTTACATCACTTTTTATAAAGTCAGGTCCAACTCCAGTTATTACTAATAAACAGAATAGTGCACCTAAAACTCTAGTAATAAACCATAATGGGCTAATATTAAAAAGTGTATTTAAAAATTCATTTTCTAAAATCCACTTAGGTTTAGCTGTTTTAGCTATTATACTCATAATTGAAGATATTACTACAGCACCTGTAATTATATAAGGAAGACTTCCTCCTAGTAAGTTAGATAAGTATCCAGATAACATTGCAACTGGAATTGTTATCTCTCCTTCACTTTTAATAGGAACCATAAAAAGTAGAATTCCAATTAATGAAGGTATGATAAAAGTCAAATTAGACTTTAATGACGGCTTTATTTTTATTGAAGCTTGCATATCTCTCTCCTTTATACACTAAAATTTAATAATTATACATTAATATTAATTTTATATGCATTTTAATTAAAAATCAATAGTATATTATGCAAAAAATAAATAATTTTTATGCATTTTTATCAAATAAATTTTTTGATGAATTTATTGGCACAAGATAAAAAATATATTAAAAATGTAACCAAAACTAAAGAGTTATTTTGCTGTAACGGTAGATAATAATATTAAGAGAGATTGATAGAAGTGGGAAAGAAATATAGAGTTTTAGGAGGAATTATTATGTCAACTGCAAGACAAGATGTACAACAATCATTACAAAACGTAAAAAATGCACAAAGTTACATTAACTCCGCTTTAATTTCTGTTGAACAATCAACAAATAGGCAATTAATTCAAAGTTTTGATTTAGCAATTGCAAATTGCTTTAATGAAATTCAAAATTGTTTAAATAATTATCATGATACGCCTTGAACGAAATTAATAAAAATATATTCCTAATAAGAGTTGGTAGTATTATTAACTCTTATTTATTTGCAATTAAATATTTGAAAGACTATTTTTAAATTTATAAATATAGAAAATTATTATAAAACAATTTATAATAAATTAAGAATATAGTGAAAATAAGACCAAGTTAATTTGGAGGATAGTGTATGAATCAACGTGAAAAAATAAAGAATGCAAATAGAATAGTTGTAAAAGTTGGAACATCAACATTAACATATGATAATGGAAATATTAATTTAACAAGAATAGAAAAACTAACAAGAGTATTATCTGACTTAATGAATTCAGGAAAGCAAGTGACTTTAGTTACATCTGGTGCTATAGGTGTTGGAGTAAGTAAGTTAAAATTAAAGGAAAAACCAACTGCAATTAGAGAAAAGCAAGCTGTTGCAGCTGTAGGTCAATGTGAATTAATGCATATATATAGTAAGTTTTTTGGAGAGTACAGTCATGTTGTTGGACAAGTATTACTTACTAGAGATGTTGTAGAAGATGACCATATTAGAGAAAATGTTTGTAATACATTTGAAACATTACTTGAAAAGGGAATTGTTCCAATAGTAAATGAAAATGATACTGTATCAATAGACGAGATAGAGAACATAGTTAGATTTGGAGATAACGATAATCTTTCAGCCATAGTTGCTAATTTAGTAAATGCCGATCTTTTAATAATATTATCTGATATAGATGGATTCTATGATTCAGATCCTAGAAATAATCCAAATTCAAAACTAATAAAGCAAATAGATACGATAACTCCAGAGCTTGAGGAATGCTGTGGAGGCGCAGGAAGTAACTTAGGAACAGGTGGAATGGTTACTAAATTAACAGCCGCAAAAACAGCTACACAAGCTGGTGTTAATATGATTTTAGCTAATGGAAAAGAACCAGAAATATTATTAGATATACTTAGTGGTGAAGAAATAGGTACTTTATTTATAGGTAAAAAATAATTAAATGGAGGTATTATAATGAGTGAATTAATTTTAAAGGGTAAAAATGCAAAAGAAGCTTCATATGACTTAGGTAATGCATCTACTACTGAAAAAAATAATACTTTAGAAATGATGGCAAAAGCATTAATAGACAATACAGATGCTATATTAAAGGAAAATGAATTAGATTTAAAGGCTGCCGTTGAAAAGGGAACATCAAAGGCAATGTTAGATAGATTATCATTAACGCCTAAAAGAATTGAAGATATGGCAGATGGGTTAAGACAAATTATTGCATTACCAGATCCAGTAGGAGAAGTTATTTCTATGTGGAAGAGACCTAATGGACTTCAAATAGGACAACAAAGAGTTTCTATGGGAGTTATAGGGATTATATATGAAGCAAGACCAAATGTAACATGTGATGCAGCTGGGCTATGCTTAAAAACAGGAAATGCGGTTATATTAAGAGGGGGTAGTGAAGCAATAAATTCTAATAAGGCAATTGTTAAGGTATTAGCTAAAGCTATAGAAGAATCAGGGCTTCCTAAAAACTCTATTCAATTAATAGAAGATACAAGTAGAGAAGTAGCATTAGAAATGATGAGACTTAATGAATATATTGATGTTTTAATTCCAAGAGGTGGAGCAGGATTAATTCAAGCTGTAGTAAAAAATGCAACAGTACCTGTTATTGAAACAGGAGTAGGGAATTGTCATATATATATAGATGAAGATTGTGATTTTGAAATGGCAAAAAACATTGTAGTTAATGCAAAAACATCTAGACCAGCAGTTTGTAATGCAGCAGAGAAAATGATTATAAATGAAAAGATAGCAAATGAAATTTTACCTATAATTGCAGAAGCATTAAAAGAGAAAAATGTTGAAATTAGAGGGGATGAAAAAGTAAGAGCTATATTAC
>NZ_JBOFYU010000060.1:0-18816 GCF_051654825.1 Clostridium sp. | reverse complement strand
GTAATAACAGGAAATAAGGGACCTATAATTTTAAAATATAAAGAATTAAAAGAATTAGCAATAAAAAACAATCTTCATCTAGGAATAGGATGCACTACAGGAGGAGCATTACCGTCTATAAATTGTGGATTTTATGATTTAGCAGGAGCTAATATAGAATTAATACAAGGTGTATTAAATGGCACTAGTAATTACATACTTTCAGAAATGCAAGAAAAAAACATAAGCTATGAGGATGCACTTAGTGAAGCAAAAAGGCTTAATATAGCTGAGGCAAATCCATCATTAGATGTAGAAGGTTTTGATACAGCATGCAAAATTATTATTTTAGGAAATGCTTTGTTGGGCAGTGATATTACATTAGAAAATATAAAAATAGAAGGAATAACGAATATAACATTAAGGGATATTCAAAAAGCTAAAAAAGAAAATAAAAAGATAAAATTAATTGGAACTGTAGAAAATAATAATGGGAATATAAATACATATGTAAATATAGAATATATAGATAATAAGCATCCATTATATTTTGTAGATTATAAAAATAAAGGTGTTTATTATAAAACGGATATTCTAGGAGATATTAGTATTATAGGTGGGGCATCTTCTACTTTAAATGCAGCAGCAGCCATACTTAGAGACTTAATAAATATTAAAAATGAAGTGTCTTATACAAGGAGTATGTAGGTATGGATAAAAAGAAAATAAGAAAAGAAATATTAAATATTAGAAATTCATTAGAAAAGAGAATTAAAGAAAGCTATGATGATAAGATATTTAATTGTTTTATAGAATCAGAGCTATACAAAAATAGTAATAATATATTTATTTACGTAAGTTATGGAAGCGAAGTTAATACAATAAAACTTATAGAAAAGTTTTTAAATGATAAAAAAAAGGTTTTTGTTCCTAAAATTCATTTTTCTACAAAAGAAATGTTTGCTATTAAGATAGAATCATTAGATATATTAGTGGAAAACAAAATGGGAATTTTAGAACCAAAGTATTTAGATAGATATATTAAGCAAGATGATTTAGATATAATTTTAATGCCAGGTGCAGTTTTTGATTTGCAAGGAAATAGAATAGGCTATGGTGGAGGATACTACGATAGGTATTTAAAAAACACTGATAAAAATAATAAAATTGCATTGGCATATTCATTACAATTAGCAGAGGAAATACCTTGTGAAAGTCATGATATTAAAGTTGACTATATAGTAACTGAAAAAAATATTAAAAAAATTTAAAATTTATGGTTGCAAAAAAAGAAAATTTCTATATAATGGAATTATAATTAAATAAATGAAGTTGGCTTTTATTAAGAATGGTGGAGGGACTGGCCCTATGAAACCTGGCAACAACTAGTATTCATTTACTAGAACTGTGCTAAATCCTGCAGATTTTTATCTGAGAAATAAAAGAAGTTTAATAGTATATTTATGCTATTTATTTTTGAGTGAGTAAGTTGCCTTTTGATTAATGGGCAACTTTTTTTATTTTTATAAAATATTAAGGGGGCATAAAAAATGAAAGATAATTGGGGAAAAGGAACTATATGTATTCAAGGGGGATATACTCCAAAGGCAGGGGAGCCAAGGGTATTACCAATATTTCAAACAGCAACATATAAATATGAGGATCCAGATCATTTAGCACAATTATTTAATTTAGAAGCTGAAGGACATTTATATAGTAGAATATCTAACCCTACAGTTTCTGCTTTAGAAGAAAAGTTTGCAAAGATACAAGGTGGTGTTGGGGCGCTAGCTACCTCATCTGGGCAAGCAGCAATATTATATGCGATATTAAATGTTTGTAAAGCTGGAGATCATATAATTTCTGCATCAACTTTATATGGAGGAACTGTTAATTTATTTACAGTTCATTTAAAAAGATTAGGAATTGAAGTAACATTTGTAGATCCGGAGGATAGTAAGGAAGAAATACTTTCTAAGGCTAAAGAAAATACTAGGGTAGTATATGGAGAAACAATAGGAAATCCAGGATTAAATATATTAGATTTTGATAAATTTTCAGAAGTGGCTAAGGAGCTTAAAGTACCGTTTATAGTAGATAATACATTAGGTACACCGTATCTTTGCAATCCATTTGATTTTGGAGTAAATGTAGTTGTTCATTCAACAACTAAATATGCAGATGGCCATGCACAAACTGTTGGTGGAATAATAGTTGATGGTGGAAATTTTAATTGGGATAATGGTAAGTTTGATGAATTTGTAGAACCAGATCCAAGCTACCATGGTTTAAAATATGCAGAAGCATTTGGAAATGCAGCATATATAACAAAGCTTAGGGTAACATTAGGAAGAGATTTAGGTGCATGCCAAAGTCCTTTTAATGCATACTTAACTAACTTAGGATTAGAAACATTACATTTAAGAATGGAAAGACATTGTTACAATGCTCTAAAATTAGCAAAGTGGTTACAAAAGCACCCAAGAGTAAATTGGGTTAACTATCCCTATTTAGAAGAAAGCTCTCAATATGATAAAGCTAAAAAGTACTTAAAAGAAGGTGGAAGTGGAATACTTACTTTTGGGTTAAAGGGAACTTTAGAAGAGGCAAAGATATTTACTAAGGAATTAAGCTTAGTAGCATTAGTTGTTACATTAGGGGATGCAAGAAGTTGTATTTTACATCCAGCAAGTACAACTCACAATCAATTATCAGAAGAAGATCAAAAAGCAAGTGGAGTAACACCAGATATGATGAGAGTATCGGTTGGAATAGAAGATATAAATGATATTATTAGAGACTTTGAAAATGCTTTTAGTAAAATAGACAAATAGATTATGACAAAAAAAGTTAGGAGGACGTTTTATGATTAAGATAGCTGTTTTAGGGTATGGTGTTGTTGGAAGTGGATTAATTGAACTAGTAGATAAAAATAGAGAAATAAGCAAAATAGATGCAGTAATAACAAGTATATTAGTTAGAGATATAAAGAAACATAATGAAAAAAAACATAGTGAGGTTTTAACAACAGATATTCAAGAATTATTTTCAAAAGAAAGTGATGTTATCATTGAAGTTATGGGAGGATTACATCCAACTTATGAATATGTTAAAAGAGCTTTGCTTGAAAAGAAAAATGTAATAACAGCTAATAAAGATTTAATAGCTGAATATGGAGAAGAGTTATTTAAGATAGCTAAGGACAATAATGTTCAATTAAAGTTTGAAGCAGCAGTAGCGGGGGGAATACCAGTTATAAAGGCTTTAACAGAATCTTTAGCAGGAAATGATGTAAATGAAATAAGGGCTATATTAAACGGGACAACTAACTTTATATTAACTAAAATGCAAAATGAAGAAATAAGCTATGAAGATGCTTTATTAGAGGCTCAAAGGCTTGGATTTGCAGAGTCAAATCCAGAGGCAGATGTTATGGGGTATGATGCAGCAAGAAAGCTATCAATTCTTTCAACATTAGCCTTTAATAAAAAGGTTTTTTGGAAGGACCAATTAATTGAGGGAATAACTAATATAGATTTATTAGATTTTAAATATGCAGAAAAGGTTAATTGTAAGGTTAAATTAGTAGCTAGTAGTATAAATAATGAAGATGGAGTATTTGCTACTATAAGGCCTACTTTAGTTCCAAATGATAATGTTCTTTCTTTAATAAATAATGAATTTAATGCAGTAGTACTTAATGGAGATTCAGTAGGAGAAGTAGTTTTAACAGGAAAGGGAGCAGGAAAGCTTCCAACAGGAAGTGCTGTATATGCAGATTTATTAGATATAGTTAAAAAAAGAGGGTTAGATATAGAAGCATTTAATTCTGAAAAAATTGAGATAAATACAGTTTTAAGAGAAAGTTGTAGTGCAGTACTTAGAATAAAAACTACTAATCAAGAAGAAGTAATAAATTCGTATAATAATTTATTTGATAAGGTAGAAGTATTACAAGTTGAAAATGATGAAGAGGTAGCTTTTTTTATAAGTGATAAATCAGAAGAAATAATAAATTCAAAGATTAATTTGATTAAGGAAAATAGATTTGTAAAAGATATTAAAAAAATGATTAAATTATAACGTATATAAGAAAAACGTACATCTTGAAAAAGATGTACGTTTTTTATATATTACTTTTCTCTATTAGCAATTTCTAATATTAATCTATTTTTAAGTTCAGTAGCTGAAATAGCTCCTTCTTCTCCATTTTTTCTACTTCTTACAGCAACTTCGTTATTAGCAGCTTCTTTTTCACCAACAACTAAGATATATGGAATTCTTTCAAGTCTAGCTTCTCTGATTTTATAACCTATTTTTTCAGCTCTATAGTCAGCAGTTATTCTTATACCAGCATTTTTAAAATCTTTAACTATTGAATCAGCATAGTCATTGTATTTGTCTGATATAGGAAGTACTATAGCTTGAGTAGGTGATAACCAAGTTGGGAAAGCACCAGCATATTTTTCTATAAGCATTGCTAAAGTTCTTTCATAGCATCCAATTGATGATCTATGGATAATAAATGGAGTTTGTTTGTCACCATTTTTATCAATATAACTCATTCCAAATCTTCCTGCTAAAGCAAAGTCTATTTGAACTGTTATTATTGTGTCTTCTTTTCCATGAACATTTTTAAATTGGATATCAAGCTTTGGACCATAGAAAGCAGCTTCACCTTCAGCTTCTTTGTAGTCTAGGCCTATATGATCTAAAATGTTTTTCATTAATGATTGAGTCTTTTCCCAATCTTCAGGAGCTCCAATATACTTTTCCTTGTTTTTTGGATCCCATTTTGAGAATCTATATGATATATCTCCATCAATTCCAAGTGTAGTCATTATGTGATTTATTAAATCAACACATCCTCTGAATTCATCTTCTAATTGTTCAGGAGTACATACTATATGACCATCAGCAAGTGTAAATTGTCTTACACGAATTAATCCATGCATTTCTCCTGATGATTCATTTCTACATAAAGTAGCAGTTTCAGCATATCTTATTGGTAACTCTTTATAACTATGTTGCTCAGCGTTATAAATTGAGAATTGGAATGGGCAAGTCATTGGTCTTAGAGCAATAACTTCAGAATCCTTTTCTTCATCACCTAAAACAAACATACCATCTTTATAATGATCCCAGTGTCCTGATACTTTATATAAATCATTTTTAGCCATGTTAGGAGTTTTAGTTAATACATAACCTCTTTTTTCTTCTTCATCTTCAACCCATCTTTGAAGAGTTTGAACGATTTTTGCTCCCTTAGGCATTAATAAAGGTAATCCTTGACCAATGTTTTCATCAGTAGTAAATAATTTAAGCTCTCTTCCTAATTTGTTATGGTCTCTCTTTTTAGCTTCTTCTAATGCTTCTAAGTGAGCATCAAGGTCAGCTTTCTTTAAGAATGCAGTTCCATATACTCTTGTAAGCATCTTATTTTTTTCGTCACCTTTCCAGTAAGCTCCAGCGCTTCTAAGAAGTTTAATTGCTTTTACTGATTTTAATGACATAAGATGAGGCCCTGCACATAAGTCAGTGAAATCACCCATTTTGTAGAATGAAATAATTTCATCTTCACCTAAATCATTTATTAATTCAACCTTATATGGTTCGTTAGCTTCTTCCATTAATTTAATAGCTTCTTCTCTTGGTAATTCAAATCTTTCTATTGAAGGATTTTCTTTAATTATTTTTCTCATTTCATCTTCAATTTTATCTAAATCTTCAGATGAGAAAGAACCATCTAAATCAAAATCATAATAGAAACCATTAGTTATTGAAGGTCCTATAGCTAATTTAGCATTAGGATATAATCTTTTAACTGCATAAGCTAAAACATGTGATATGCTGTGTCTTAATGCATCTTTTCCTTCTTCAGAATCAAATGTGCAGATAGCAAGTTCTGAATCCTCATTAATTACATAACGTAAATCAACAACTTCGTTATTTACAATACCACAACATGCGTTTCTAGCTAGACCTTCACTTATTGATTTAGCTGCTTCAAGTACTGAAACACTAGAATCAAATTCTCTTATTGAACCATCTTTTAAAGTAATTTTTATCATAAAAATTCTCCTTTCAATCTCTGTAGTTTATTTTTAAATATAAAAAAAAGCTCACGTCACAATTTCCTAGAGTATAAAACTAGAAAAAGGGACGAGAGCGTAAAATTCCCGCGGTTCCACCCTTAATTACCTAATATAAATTAATTAGGTCACTTAAGTATTATCGTAACGTGATATGACGGACTGTATTAAAGTCGCTCAGAGGTGGTTTTCAACTATTTCCATATAAAATTACTTTCACCAAACGTAATTTCTCTCTGAAAATGAAATATTAGTTTACTCTTCTCTTCAATGCTTTTCATTATTTAATTTAAATTATAATAATTTAGTATATTAATGTCAATAAGAAAAGGTTAGTAGAAATAGATAAAAAAATATATAAATTTAGCGATATGTTTTAATTTACAATTACCAAATATTTCTATATAATTAAAACTATAGATTAGCGTTTAAATCATATAGAAATATTCGTTAATATATGCGGAAATGACTCAACGGTAGAGTGTCACCTTGCCAAGGTGAAAGTTGCGGGTTCGAATCCCGTTTTCCGCTCCAAAGGAACGCAAGATGTTGTGTTCTTTTTTAATTTAGAAAAATAATAAAAAAGGTGATATAAAATCACCTATATTGAATATTTAGTTAAATTTTAGCTAATATTACTATTATGGAAAAGACGTTCTAGTTCTATATCCTCTAAGAGTGAGTGAGAATATATCTTTCCACCCATAAGGCTTTTAATAATGTCATCTTTACAGTAGCCTTCTTTATATAATTTTAAATCTTTTAATAGTCTCTTTAGAGAGCTATTCGGAAGCTGTAAAATTATTAAAATTTCTTTAGCTGTATAATGACTTTTTGGTAAAAGCTCGTACAATTTATCTTGAAGTTGAAGTTTATATTTTAAGTCAGCTTCTGCGCAGTGATGAGGACCATTTTTTCCTCTATGATGAAAAGCGCAAAGATACTTATAGTTTAATTCAAAATCGTAGCCACCTTCGTGTCTGTGGACAATATGATGAATGTCAGCTGGTGCTCCGCAAATTTCACAGTGGTACAAAATTATGCCCCCTTTTATAATATCTTTACATTTATTATACGGTAAAAATATTTTAAATTCAAACTTAACATTAGTAAAAATCTGAATATTTATTCAAATACAAGCTTTGAATAACCTTTTATATAAAAATAAAATACTTGAAAAAGTGGTACTATATACTATATAATATATTATATATATGAAAGAAAGGTGATAATATGAGACAAAATTATGACACATTTGATTATTGGGAAGGTTTAATAAGTGAAAACAAAACTATAAGAGGTCATATGTTTATGGATGAACAACCAAGTGAAAAAAGTCTCTATATTCATACTTTAGTTTTTTGTAAGAACAATGGATTAGATAACATATGGGGGTACTTTCCTAATGAAAAAGCACTTTTAGGTTATATCCAATATTCTTTTTTACAAGAAGCATTTTATAAATGGATATATGGAAAGAATAGATTAGTAGTAAATATTCCTAATGTTCCTGTAGAAAGAATAATAAGTGATGGTGAAAAAAATAAGGCAATATCAAAGGATACGGCTGATAAGATGAGAGAAAGTATAGAAACGCTAAAGAAGTGTTGGAAGTTACCTAATGAAAAAGTCATTCCAGAGCTAATGAGATTTGCAAGAAAATTTAATAGAACTTGGTATGGAGATCAAACAGAGTTCTTATATATAAAAGTATTTAATACAGCTGAAGAACTTGGAGATTTTGTAGTAAACTCAAGTTATATGACAACTACTGCAGAGAATTTTAAAACTAAAACTAAAATGACTATAGAAGATTGGAAAAATATGTGCAGAAAAGTTGGATTAGACAGAAATGTTAGTGATGAATTTAGAGAAATATTAATAAAAAACCTTACAGAAGTAATATAAGAATTATTGACAATAATTATGAAAAGATATATAATGATTATTGTCAATATATAAGCGGGTATCGTATATCGGTAATACTCCAGCCTTCCAAGCTGAAAAGGTGGGTTCGATTCCCACTACCCGCTCCATTATGCGTTATTAGCTCAGTTGGTAGAGCACCTGACTCTTAATCAGGGTGTCCCGGGTTCGAATCCCTGATGACGCACCAATCAAAAGGATTAGTTTAAGCTAATCCTTTTTTATTTTATATAAAATTATAATAACTTAAAATTTATTTATAGATTTATAAAGATAGTAAAATGATAGTTTGAATAATAGATTTTATGGTAAATCAGAATGAACTATTATAGGAAATAAGTTTATTTATATAAAATAAAAAAAGTGCCATAAGGCACTTTTAACATAAGGATTGGGGGATTAGGACTTGGGAATCCTATACTTAGATTATGGACCTAATAAACAGTTTATATTCAACAATTAAAAAAAATATTGACAATATAATTACAAGTTGTTAATATTACTTTATAAAATTTAAGAATGATATCTTATCAAGAGAGGTGGAGGGACTGGCCCTATGAAACCCAGCAACCAAAAACAGTCATTAGTTTTTATGGTGCTAAATCCTGCAGGTATATCCTGGTAGATAAGAGGTGAATTATATACTTTTTTAATGTGTAATGTAAGCTTCTGAATCTATCAGAGGCTTTTATTTTTATATATAAAGGCTTTTATTACTAAGAGAAAAGATGATAAGAATTATTTAATCTTAGGAGGAAAAGAGATGAATAAAAAAGGTAGTGGATTTGCTTTAATACCATTAGGTGTTTTTTTAGTGGTTTATTTAGGAGCATCATTAATTGCAAAAGATTTTTATGCTGTATCTGTTATAGTTCCATTTTTAGCAGCAGCATTAACAGCGATAATAATGAATAGGAAAGTAAATTTAGATGAAAAAATAAATATTTTTTGTAAAGGCGCAGGAAACAGTAATATATTATTAATGGTATTGATATTTATATTAGCTGGTGCATTTGCTCAAGTAGCTAAGGATATGGGAGCTGTTGATTCAACTGTTAACTTAGGGTTATCATTACTACCAAGTAGTTTATTAATACCTGGTATCTTCGTAATAGCATGTTTTATAGCATTATCAGTAGGTACTTCAATGGGTACTATTGTAGCATTAGTTCCAATTGCAGTAGGTATATCAGATAGAACAGGTATAGCAGTAGCATTAGCTGTTGGAGCAGTTGTAAGTGGAGCTATGTTTGGGGATAACTTATCAATAATATCAGACACAACTATTGCAGCTACAAGAACACAAGGATGTGAAATGAAAGATAAGTTCAAAATGAACTTTAAGATAGTTTTACCGGCAGCGATAATAACATTTATTACATTTATGGTTTTAACAATGAATGCAGATGTTACTAGTGTTGAAGCTTTAGAGTTTAGTTTAATAAAAATAGTGCCGTACATAGTTGTAATAGCATCAGCTTTATTAGGAGTAAATGTTATATTAGTATTATTAAGTGGAATCTTAATTTCAGGAGCTATAGGATTCTTAACAGGAAGCTTTGATTTATTAGGATTTTTTGGATCAGTCTCAAATGGAATAAGTGGAATGAGCGAACTTATAATAATTTCGTTATTAATAGCAGGAACTATAGAACTAATTAAGTTTAACGGTGGTATAGATTTTATATTACATAAAGGAATGAAGAACTTTAAAAGTAAAAGAGGCGCTGAATATGGTATAGCAGCATTAGTAAGTTTAGTTGACGTATGCACTGCAAATAACACAGTTGCTATAGTTACAGTAGGTCCTATCGCTAAAAATATATCAGATGAATATGAATTAGAGCCAAAAAGAGTAGCAGGTATAATGGACATGTTCTCATGTGCATTCCAAGGGGTTATACCATATGGTGCACAACTTATATCAGCAGCAGGATTAGCAGCAATATCACCATTTGAAATAATGGGATATTTATTCTATCCATACTTAATGGGTATATGCGCAATAATTGCAATATATCTTTATTGGAGAAAAAAATAATATAAAAAATAAAAGCTTTGCAATTGCAAAGCTTTTATTTAGTTAGCAAACAAATACTTTGAGAAGATATTCCTTCACCAGTACCTGTAAAGCCTAAACCTTCTTCAGTTGTAGCTTTTACATTTATCTGATTTAAATCTATTTTTAAAGCAGATGCTATGTTTTCTCTCATAGTAGGTATGTGAGGAGCCATTTTAGGTTTTTGAGCTATTATTGTTGAATCAATATTGTTAATTGAAAAACCATTGCTATAAAGTAATTCCCCAACTTCTTCTAAAAGCTTTATACTAGAAATTCCTTTGTATTTTGGATCTGTATCTGGAAAGTGCTTTCCGATATCACCAAGAGCAGAAGCTCCTAATAATGAGTCCATAATTGCATGAATAAGAACATCGGCATCAGAGTGACCTAATAATCCCTTTTCATATTGTATTTTTACTCCACCTAGTATTAAGTCTCTTTCTTCTACTAAACGGTGCACATCGTATCCCAATCCTATTCTCATTTGATCACCTCTAAATAATTTATAAATATAGTTTATCACAAAAATATATTTATATCAGTTGTTTTAGAAAAGGATTAAGCTACAGTACCTTTTTAAATTTATAGACATTTGATTTAGAGATTTCATACTTTTTGGAATTACGGTTATACAGAGAATATAAAAAAGTTCTAAATTTTAAATTGATAAGAGATAAGATGTGAAATCTATTTGTGTTTATACGTTTTTTGGTAAAAACAAAATCAACATAGATAATTTTTTTCTTCATAAAACCACCCTTTAAAAGTGCAATTTTTCTTTTAAATAATAATATTTACTTCAAATATAATCATAATGTTTATGTTATAATATATGTGAAAAATCAATAATTGTTATTGGAGGATGGGGTATGAAGGAAAAGTTTAGACGTGGAATTGGATTAATTTTAATAGTTGTTGGTGTATTTTTAATAGGAACAACGCTATACAAAAAGGCTGAAACAGCTAAAAAGCAAAAAGAGTTACAAAACGTTCTACAAGATGTTATAAAGGATGAAGGAACATCAGATCCAAATAAGGTAGTTAGCATAGATGGATATACTCCAATTGCTATGATGGAAATACCTAGTATAGGGTTATCACAAGGTATTATTGATGGTGTTACAGATGATGCGCTACAATATTTCTTAGGTCATTTTGAAACATCAGTAGGGCCAGGGGAAAAAGGAAATTTTGCTGTAGCAGGTCATAGAGTATCTAATTACTCAGAAGCATTTGTTAATTTATACAAGGCTGAAATTGGTGATAAAGTTATAGTTAAGGGAAATGGAAAAGAGTTTACATATGAGATAACAGAAAGTTTTATAGTTCAACCAGATAGAGTTGATGTTTTAGAAGAAACAGAAGAGCCTACAATTACTTTAGTTACATGTACAGTTGGAGCTAAGGAAAGGTTGATAGTTAAAGGAAAGTTAGTATCAACTAAGGATATGTAGAATATGGAGGGGTAAAAATGAGTAGTTTTGAAAAAGATAAATATAAATTTTCATTACATAAATCCAATGGATTAGTTAGTAGTGATACCATTGAAGAAAGAAAAAGACAGGCTATCGATTTAATAGAAGAGCTTATGGAATATAACGTATTGCTAAAGGATTTAGTTTCAGATTTACCCTCCTACAGTATAAGAAATACTATTTTAAATATTTCATATTCTATAATACAAGAAGTAGATATATACGAATATATAGATGAAAAGAAAAGGTTACCTATAGCAAAGCTAGTGAAGATGATGCCAATAGGCAGAAACTTCTTTGAAGAATGGAAGGATTATATATTAGCTTATTTAATTATAATATCAAATCCTAAATATAAGGATATTCAAGATTACTTAAGTGTAGAAGAAAATATTAATATATTAGGTGCAGATGAAATAAGACAAAATAAGGATGTTTCAGAGTATCAAGGCTTAGTAATATGTAAAAAAAGAAAAAATGCTATAATTTTAACTTCTAATGGAGAGTTTAAGATTATAGTTTTAAATGAAGATATGGAAGTTGGAGAAGAAGCTATTGGTTCTGAGAAAAAAACATTAAAGCACTATAAGTTACAAGCCTCTATACTTTTAGCGCTTATAACATTTACTATTATTATATTGGGGTTTTCTTATAAATTTGTAAGGACAACCTTGATAATACAAACAACGTCAGAAATAAGGGTTGATGTTAATAGGTTTAATAGGATAGTTAAGGTAATTAGTCCTACTGATAAAGGTCAAGAAATGATAAAAAAATTATCAGTAGTAGATAATGATTTAGATAGTTCATTATATGACATGTTTAAGTACATAGAAAAAAATGAGATGATTCCACAAGATGGGATTGTAATTACTGTTATAGGGCATGCTATAGAATACGGGACTTTGAGTAAAACGGAAAAATTAATTGAAGACAATGATATGGATGTAAAGTTTAATAATTCAGGAAATGAGCATAAATTTAATCCATAAAGACATTAATGCGAGGATGAGAATAATGCAAAAAAAGAATGAACCTATCATAGTTCATAATGATAGAGGGAATGAAACAAGATTAAATAAATTTATAAGTGAAACAGGAATATGTTCACGTAGAGAAGCAGATAAGCTTATAGAATGTGGCAAAGTTACTATTGATGGTGTAAAGGCTACTATGGGAACTAAAGTATCACATGGGCAAGTAGTTAAGGTAAATGGAAAGGCCATTAATAAGGTAGAGGAATTAGTTTATATAGCTTTAAATAAGCCTGTTGGAATTACATGTACTACAGAGAAAAAAATAAAAGGAAATATTGTTGATTTTGTTAATCATAAAAAGAGAATTTTTCCTATTGGAAGACTTGATAAGGATTCACAAGGATTAATTTTATTAACTAATGATGGGGATATAGTAAATAAAATTTTAAGAGCAGGAAATAATCATGAAAAAGAATATATAGTAACAGTAGATAGACCTATAGATGAGAGATTTATTAAAGGAATGTCAAATGGAGTTAGAATCCTTGGTACTGTAACTAAAAAATGCTTTGTTAAAAAAGAAGGTAATAGAACCTTTAGAATAATATTAACACAAGGTATGAATAGACAAATAAGAAGAATGACAGAAGTATTAGGATATAATGTTGTAAAGCTTGAAAGAGTCAGGATTATGAATATTAAGTTAGATAAAATGAAGATTGGATCATGGAGAAATTTAAGTGTTGAAGAACTTAAAGGTATTAATGATTTAATTTCAACATCAGGAAAAACTAAAGAAGTAGATAATGTGTAAGATAGGAATCCCAAAAGAAAGGGATTCTTATTTTTTTTGTTAATTGTTTATATAAAGTATATATAATTTCGACATAAAGTGAAGGAAACATATAAACAAATAATTTATTGATAAAAGTTATCCACTAATATTAATGAAAGTTTATGAAAATAATCCACAGCCTTCAAAGGTAGTGGGACAAGCGTTTGAGGAGAAAAAGTCAAAAAAATATAAAAAAAACCATAGGTTGTCTAAGGCAGAAAATGGATGTTACTCACATAATCCACATGGGCTTGTGGATAACTTGTTAAAAAAATGTTGATAGTAATGTTAATAATTGTACACATTCTGTAGATAATAATAAAAAAGGTATATTTTTTATTTTAAAATGTAAAATAAGGAGGAACTGTAGAATGAGAGTATACAAGAGGTTTATACTATTTTTTTTATTGATAATAGGAGTTGTCCACATTTCCACAGGTGCCCTGTTGATAAATTTTGAGGGGGATTTTGTCGAAAAAGTAAAAGTTGTGGATAAAAATATACAGAAAGATTATAACTATTTGAAGATTGATGTCAAAATACCTCAATTAGAGGGCTTGGGTAATAAGGATGAAGAAAAGTCTATAAATACTAAAATATATGAAAAAACTAATCTGTGGATAAGTGATGTGGAAAGTTTAGCAAAGGAGTATTTTGACGAATCTAAGAATGAAAAACCTACATTTCCATATGAATTAAAAGCTATCTATAAAGTTAAAAATGTCGAAAATGTTTTAAGTCTTTATATAGATTATTATCAATTCACTGGTGGAGCACATGGAATAACTAGTAGGATACCATATAATATTAATATAATCACAGGAAAAGAACTAAAATTAAAAGATTTATTTAAAAAAGGATATAATTATGCATTAATTATCAATAGTGAAATAGAAAAGGAAATTAAAAAAAACCCAGAAAATTATTTTACTGGCAAAGATGGGTTTAATGGAATAAAGGATGATCAATTATATTATTTGGATAACGGAGATTTAGTAATACATTTTGGATATTATGAAATAGCACCGTATGCCGCAGGAATGCAAGAATTTAAGATATCAAAAGATATATTTAAAGATAATTTCATATATGATAAACTTTAAAATAAAAAGTAATTTTAACATATAGGAGTAAATATGGAGGATTTATTAGAAGCATTTAATAAGCAAAAAGAATTTTTCAAGGAAAGAAGTACAAGAGATATTGATTTTAGGATTAATGCTTTAACTACTTTAAAGGATGTAATAAAGCTAAATGAAAACAAAATATTTGAAGCTTTAAGAAAAGATCTAGGAAAATCTGATTTTGAATCATATGCAACAGAAATAAGTATAGTTTATGATGAAATAAATATGCATATTAAAAATATTAGAAAATGGTCTAAAAGGAAAAAAGTTAAAACACCAATAATACATTTCCCAGCTAAGAGCTACATATATGAGGAGCCGTATGGAGTAACTCTTATAATTGGACCATTTAATTATCCTTTTCAACTTTTGTTTGCACCTCTTGTAGGAGCTATTTCCGCTGGAAATTGTGCAATGCTAAAACCATCAGAGCATACTGTAAATACGTCTAGATTAATAGAAGAATTAATAAATACAAATTTTAATAGCGATTTTATTAAAGTAATAAATCCATTAGGAGGAAAAGAAGTAGTATCATCATTATTAGATTTAAATTTTGATTATATATTTTTTACTGGGAGTGTTCAGGTTGGAAAAATAATAATGGAAAGAGCATCAAAAAATTTAATCCCAGTTACATTAGAGTTAGGTGGAAAAAGTCCTTGTATAGTTGATAAAGATTGTAAAGTTGAAATAAGTGCAAAAAGACTAGTATGGGGAAAATTTTTAAATGCAGGACAAACTTGCGTAGCTCCAGATTACTTATATGTTCATAAGGATATAAAGGAAATGTTTTTAGAAGCTTTAGTCAGAGAAATAAAAAAACAGTTTGGAGAAAAGGTTAAGGAAAGCAGTGATTTTCCAAGAATAATAAATACTTCAACTGTAAAACGATTAAAAAGATATATGGATGATGGGATAGTTTATTTTGGTGGATCTTATGATGAAGAAAATTTATATATAGAGCCAACTATAATAACTGATGTAAAGTCAGATGGAAAAATAATGAGTGAAGAAATATTTGGACCTATATTGCCTGTTATGGAATTTGAAGATATAGATGATGTTATAAAGTATATAAATTACAAGGAAAAGCCTTTAGCATTATATTATTTTTCTGAAAACAAAAAAAATATAGAATATGTTTTAAGAAATACTACAGCTGGAGGAGTAACTATAAATGATACTATAATACATGTTGCATCATCATATTTACCATTTGGTGGAGTTGGAAATAGTGGGGTAGGTTCATATCATGGAAAGGCTAGTTTTGACACATTTAGTCATAGAAAATCCATTATAAGAAGGGGGACATTTTTTGAATTACCAATAAGGTTTGCGCCATATAAGGATAAAATTAATATATTAAAGCTTTTAATGAAATAGGAAGATTATAATATATTAGTTTAAGTATAATTAAGCACCAAGCAAGAAGTTTAAACATTGCTTGGTGCTTTTAAGTTTAAGTATAATTTTTATATTAAGCTATGTTTTCTAGCTTTTCTTGACTAGTACTAGTAACATTGCTTTGTGATGATTTAGATACTAGTATATTTTCTCTTACTACCTTAAATAATTGAATCATTAGTGTAGGGGCAAAAGCTAAAAGATATATTAGTGATACTTGAGAAATATTTAATATAGCTACTTCAAATAATCCTTGAAGGAAAGGTATAAATAATACTGCATTTAATAAAACTAATCCTATACCAAATGCTATCCAACTATATTTGTTAGCAAATACTCCTAATTTAAATATAGATCCATTTCCTCTGCAATTAAATCCATGGAATAATCTAGCTAAGCATAATGTTGAAAAGGCCATAGTTGAGGCAACAAATTCATCTGTTTTTAATCCTATGTGGAATGCAGCTAAAGTAAAGATACCGATAATTAATCCTTCTATCATAACTTGATACATGAAATCCTTAGATAAGATAGAATCTTTACTGTTACGAGGTTTTTCATTTAATAAGTCAGTATGTGATTTTTCCATTCCTATAGCAATAGCAGGTAAGCTATCAGTTAAAAGATTTATAAATAATAAATGTACTGCAGCAAATGGCATTGGAAGTGCCATAAGTGATGCATAAAGCACAGCTATTATTCCAGAAGTATTACCTGATAATAAAAATTTAATTGAGTTTTTAATATTGCTATATATGTTTCTACCATTTGTAATTGATTTAACTATAGTTGCAAAGTTATCATCAGTTAAAACCATTGATGCAGCATCCTTTGATACTTCTGTACCTGTGATTCCCATTGCAATACCTATATCAGCTTGCTTTAAAGCAGGAGCATCGTTAACACCATCACCTGTCATTGCGACTATTTGTCCCTTTTCTTGCCAAGCTCTTACTATTCTAATTTTATGCTCTGGTGATACACGAGCATAAACAGAGATATTTTCTATATTTGCTTTTAGTTCTTCATCAGACATTTTATCAAGCTCTAGACCTTGAATAGCTCTATCTCCATCTTCTAGTATTCCTATTTGTCTAGCAATAGCAGAAGCAGTGATTTTATGGTCACCAGTTATCATAACAGGCTTTATTCCAGCTATTTTACAGTTAGCTACAGCTAAAGCTGATTCTTCTCTAGGTGGATCTATCATAGAAATTAATCCTATAAATGTATAGTCACATTCATCACTTAAAGCAACTTCATTGCTTGCATCAAATTCCTTGTAAGCAAATGCTAAAACTCTAAGTCCATTTTCAGATAGATGTTTATTAGCATTTATAATATTTTGCTTGTCCTCATATGAGATTTCTCTTACACCAGTTGAAGTTTTAATAAATTTAAGTCTTTCAAGTAATACATCAAAAGCGCCTTTAGTAAACATTAAATTTTTATTATCAAAGCTATGAAGTGTACTCATTAATTTTCTATCAGAATCAAAAGGTAATTCACCTAATCTCTCAAAGTTAGCTCTTAATGAAGATTCATCTAAGTTAAATTTATGTCCTAAGTTAACAAGAGCAACTTCAGTTGGATCTCCAAGTTCAATTCCATCTTTTGAAGTAGAATCATTACATAAAATAGAACTATTAACTAAATAATTTTCTACTGAAATGTTTAAATCTAAATCGTCTGAGTTTATAAGCTTATTATCTACAAATACTTTTTTTACTGTCATTTTATTTTGAGTTAATGTACCAGTTTTGTCAGAACAAATAACTGAAACACATCCAAGACCTTCTACTGCTTTTAATTTTTTTATAATAGCATTTTCTTTAGCCATTTTTTGAGTTCCAATGGCAAGAACTATAGTAACAATAGAGCTTAAAGCTTCAGGTATTGCTGCTACAGCAAGGGCAACAGCAAACATTAATGAATCTACTATAGGAGTCCCCCTATAAAGGGAAATACCAAATATTAATGCACAAATAGATAATATTATAATTGCTAATTTTTTGCTGAAATCATCAAGGTTAGCTTGTAATGGAGTTTTCTTTTGTTGAGTTTGTTCCATTAAATTTGCTATTTTTCCTAGTTCAGTATCCATACCTGTGCTTGTAACTATAATTAATGCTCTACCATAGGTAACTAAAGAACCAGAGAAAACCATATTTTTTTGATCCCCTAAGGCAAGTTCTTCTTTATCTATTTTTTCACTAAATTTACTTACACTTTCTGATTCGCCAGTTAAGGAGCTTTCATTTACTTGAAGTGAAAAGCTTTCATATACTCTACCATCAGCTGATATTAAATCACCTGCTTCTAAAATCAGGATATCACCTGGAACTACATCTTTAGATTGGATTTCTATTTTTAAACCATTTCTATATACCTTTGCAGATGGAGATGACAATGCTTTTAAGCTTGCTAATGATTGTTCAGCTTTAAAGTGTTGTACAGTTCCTAAAATAGCATTAAGAATAATTACTGCAAATATAACAAGTGTACTTTCCACGTTATCCGTAAACATTGATATAACTGCAGCTACAAGTAATATGCATACTAATAAATCCTTGAATTGACTAAAAAATACTTTGATTAATGAATCTTGTTTTTTCTCTTTTAATAAGTTATATCCATATTTATCGAGATTTTCTTTAACTTGAACATCTGATAGGCCTTCTTTAGAAAGGTTAAAATCATTCATAACCTCAGTAGTAGATTTAGAAAAATATTGTTTCATATAATTTCCCCCTTTTTAAATAAATCTATAAATAAATATAAAATTTTATTTTTGTTGTTTATATTTTTTAACTAATTTGTATGTGATAAAAATAAGTATTAATAATCCGATTAATATAGCAATCACACTATATTGTTTTAGAACTTTTTGTATTAAATCTGTATTTTCTCCTAAGAAATATCCTAAGGATATTAAA
>NZ_JBOFYU010000059.1:0-13153 GCF_051654825.1 Clostridium sp. | reverse complement strand
AATTATCTTCGAAAATTTTAGCAGATGAATTTGTTAACTCAAGGATATTTTTATACGCATCCACTCCTAGTATTTCTTTATATCTATTATGTAGCTTGATTCTTGCTTTATGTATTTTTTCCTGAATTTCTTCACCTGATTTAGTTAAATATACTCTAGATAACTTTCCATCCATCTTTCTTTCTACTAAACCATTGTAAACTAATTTATCTATATGTCTTGTTATTGTAGATGGTTTTAAATGTAGCTCTTTACTTAATTCCTTTTGTGTTATTCCATTTTTAAAATTTACACCTAGAAGAATATAAACGTAAGTAGGTGACATATTAATTTGACTTAACTCTTCTTCTGCAATTTGAGATACTATTTTATTTAATCTATTTGCTGTAAAAAACAAGCATTCACAAAATTCTTTTTCTAACATATATATCTCCTTTTTTATTAATTAGGATTATTATATATCATATAATACTAAATTTATAGTATTATATGATATATTTATAATCAAATTAACATATATTATTGCAAAAAAATAAAGATAATCTTAAATTAAAAAGATTATCTTTAGTATATAATTAACCTATTAATAATTGTTCTTTTGTATGAATAAGAGTTGTAAGTAAATCATTATAATAAGTATTTATATTAAATTCCTTACCCTTTTTTGAAACAAATCCATTAATATAATCTATTTCTGTATGACGGCGATTTTGTATTAAATCTTGATGCATTGATGGATAATGTTGACCTGCTTGAGTTGGGTCATAAATTTTTTCAATCCCCTTTGCAACATCTTCAATGTCTAACTCAACATCGTATAAATTTGCAACATCTGAAAACTCTCTAATTATGCTACGAATAAGAGTTGGTGCTTCTTTTAATTCACCAAATTCTTTTATATTACAATCTAGGATTGTACAACAACTGTTTAAAGTACCATTTACACAAGCTTTTCTCCAAATTGAGAATACAACATTTTCACTGTATTCAGCTTTTAATCCTGCATTGCTTAATGTTTCACAAATTTCTTTACCTGCAACTACCATAGTTGGATCAATATTTTGAATCTCGATATTACCATCTCCTGATAGTTTTACATATCCAGGTCCTAGTAATCCAGCTGTCCATAATGTAACACCTACAAAAATATTTTTTCTATCTATGTATTTAGAAATAGTTTCAGTATGTCCTAATCCGTTTAATAGGCATAATACTTTTGTATTTTCACCTAATATAGTTTTTATAGATTTAAGCATTGGCTCTAAGCCCATAGATTTTGTAAATAAAATAACTAAATCTGGTATTTCAGTAGCTTGCTCTGGTAATACAGCAGGTATTTTAATAAATTTATCTACACCATCTTCATTAAGCTTTAATCCATCTTTATTAATTGCATCTACATGAGCTTGCCAATTATCAACTAATAAAACATCATTTCCAGCTTTACTTAACATATAACCGAATCTTGAGCCCATAGCCCCTGCACCAATAATTGAAATTTTCATCTAATTCATCCCCTCGTTATAAATATAAATTTTACTAACTTGCAAAACAGAATATATTTTCATTGTATACATTTAATATTTTTCTAAATATTACATCAAGTATTATTGCACCTACAAAAGGTATAATAAAGAATGCTATTATAGCTGGTACGGCTGATCCAGAAGCATTAATAGCTGCTAAAGGTCCAGTTAAACCAACAATTCCAAAACCTGCACTGTCAGGTGTACCTAAAATATTTAAGGCATATGCACCAATTCCTGTGATAATACCGTTTAATACTATTGGAATCATCATAATTGGATTAGCAAGGAAATTAGGCATTAGCATTTTCATTGCTCCAAGTAATACTGATAAAGTAACACCGCTTTTATTGTTAGCTTTTATTGATCCAAAAACTAATACAGCTGTACATGCTGTTACACCAACTGCAGCTGCTCCAGCTCCTAATCCAGTAAGTCCAATTGCAACACCAACGGCAACTGTAGATATAGGCGAAATAATTAATATAGCAAAAGCAATACTGATTAAAATACACATTAATAATGGTTGAAGAGTTACAAAATTATTAAGAATAGTACCTATGAAAGATGTTATAGACTTTGTATAAGGTAACATAAACATACCTATAGTTCCTACACCGACTCCAACAATAATAGGTAGTAATAAAAGTGTTAATGAACCTAACTTGTTTCCAATAAGTCTAATTATAAACACAGCTAGTCCAGAAACTAACATTATGTTTATTAAATCACCAATACCAACCATTTTCACTGAACCATCAACAACAGCATATGCTCCTGATGCTAAAAATACTGTTGCACCAACTACTACTGCTCTCATAGCATCTAATTTAAATTGTAGTGCAACTAAAACACCGATGATAACAGGCACTAAATATTGCAATATACATGCAGCGTAGTATAAGTTATCAATAAGTATTGATGTTCCTAAATGTCCTTTTAAAAATGATCCTAAGATAGCATTAGGTATTAATCCAACTACTATACCAGTAGCAGTACCTGCTAAAACTTTGTTAACATAGTCCTTAAGTAGGAAATTTTCTTTTTCCATTATTTAATTCTCCTTCGTATAACTTATTCAATGTAAGCTTTGATTTAAATACTATAATTTTGCTAGCGATTTAATATAGTATTTTTAGCTATATTAATATTTTCATTTGTATGTACAAACAACATGAATAAAATATATCATAGATATATAGAAAAAATCAATCCATTTTCGACAAAAAAGTTATTTTTTTGTCAAACTATCATATGGTTTATAGGTATAGATTATAAAATATTAAGAAATATAGTGATAATTTTTAATAAATATTATTTCCTGTAATTCCTTAAAAGATGTATAGGAAAGAGCTGAATCACTCAATGATTCATATCCGCAACATAATATTTTCTAGATGGAGAAGAAAGTTAATTATTTATTTTTGTAAAGGAAATGTAAAATATTACATATATGAGTTTGATATTTTTAGTTAATTAAGGCAGGTTTCTTTGATAATTATTTAGCAAAAATATACTGTAGCAGTGCAGTATTCCTTACATAGAGTTAATTAGAATTTAATGGAAGTAATATAACATAAATAATGTGTTTTCCTTTTACAGAGGAAAATATATAGCTATCAAAGATTTTTATTTCAAATTAACATATTCTTAAGGGACATTTATTAAGATTTAAGGGGGAAATGGCTTTGAAAAGAGGGTTTATTATTACTTTATTGTGTGCTGCTTTATTAGTACCTACTATTAATTCAGTACAAGCTGAAATTGATGTTAGATATGAAGAAAATAATACTGATAATGTAAAAGAAAGTAAGAGGGTTGAATTTGAAAGTTTTTCAAGTAGCTCAGGTGGATCATTAAAGGTTGAAAATAGCACTACATCTGAAAATGAAAAAATAACTAATATTGGGGGAACTTATAAGGATGCTTGGTTATCATATGAAAATATTAATTTCTCAGACCAAGGAGTAGATGCTATTAACGTAAGATACGCAAATAATGAAGGTCGATGTGCAGCTGATTCAAAATTAGAAGTAAGACTTGATTCTATTGATGGTGAAATAGTTGGAGAAGTTGATATACCACCAACAGGAGGAAATTGGTCAATTTATAAAACTGTTAAGGCAAAGCTTAATAAGGAAGTTACAGGTAGTCACAATATTTATATAGTTATGAAAGGAAGCACTACTAGCTCTAGGCCATATATAGCTAATTTAGATTATTTCTATTTTGATGAAGTAATTAATGATGAAGCTGTAAAAAATGTAATAGATTTAATTGATGATATAGGTGAGGTAACTTATACAGAAGAAGCATTAAACAAAATAGTCTTAGCAGAAGACGCTTATAAGAAGTTAAATGATAATCAAAAGTCACAAGTTAGTAATTATAAAGTTTTAGTTAAAGCAAGAGAGGATTATGATAAGTTAATAATTGAAAATGAAAACTTTATGGACGCCTATAATACAGTAGAGTTTGAAAGAAAAACTACTGATTCAGGTAAAGGTCTTAAAGTTGAAAATACTACTTTAATAGATGGTAGTGTAATTACTAATATAGGTGGAACTTATGATGGAGCTTGGATGTCATATAAAAATGTGAATTTTGATGGAATAGGAGCTAATTCAATAATAGTAACCTATGCTAATAATTCAAATAGATGTGCAGCTGATGCAAAATTAGAAATAAGGCTTGGTGGAGTAAATGGTGAGTTAATAGGAAATGTAGGAATACCTCCAACAGGTGGAGATTGGACTAGCTATGATAAAACAAAGGTTAAACTGGATAAGGTAGTAACGGGTATGCAGGATATATATGTAGTTATGAAGGGGACTACTACTAGTAGTAACCCATATATAGCTAACTTAGATAATATGTATTTTGGACAAGAAGGCGATGAATCTAAAGCAGAATTAGTAGTTAATTTAATAAGTAATATTGGAGAAGTAAAATATGATGGAGATTCATTAGCTAAAATAGTTAATGCAGAAACAGAATATGATAAGTTAACTAGAGCTCAAAAGGATTTAGTAAGTAACTATGATGTTTTAGTTAAAGCAAGGGAAGAGTATGATGCATTAAATGATAGATTTTCAGGAAATAGAAATGCTTATGAAAATCTTGAAGTAGAATCAATGGACAGCAATTCAGGATTTACATTAAAGGTTGAAACTACAAATATTGGTGGAACAGCAATTAGAAATATAACAGGAACTTCAGATTTTTCTTATATAGGCTTTGAAGGAGTTAAATTTGAAGGAAATGGAGCAAATGAAATAACTATTCGTTATGCTAATAATTCTAAAGTATGTCCAAAAAATTCAAGAGCAGAAATAAGATTAGGTTCAAAGGATGGAGAAGTTATAGGCGTAGTTGACCTTCCAAATACAGCTGATAATTGGACTACGTACAAAGAAGCTAAGGCTGAATTAAATAAAGTAATTACTGGAACAAATGATATATATGTAGTTTTACGTGGATATACAACTAAAGAGCATAAAAATGTTGCTAATATAGATAATATTATTTTTACAGAAGTTAAAGAAAATTAGGGTATAGGGGGAGAGAATTTATGAAAAGAGTAAAAAAATTAGTAGCTTTAGCATCTATAGTTGCATTTATGTCTTCTTCACATATTGTACCTGTTTTTGCTTCTGAAAAACCAAAACTATATGCAGTTTCAAATGCCCATTTAGATACAGTATGGAATTGGGATTTAGATCAAACTATTAAAAGTTATTTACCAAGTACATTAAGAGATAATTTTGCTATGTTTGAGAAGTATGAAAACTATGTATTTAATTTTGAAGGAGCATTTAGATATGCTTTAGCTAAGGAGTATTATCCAGAGTTATATAATGAGTTAAAAAAATATATAGATGAGGGAAGATGGTATCCAACAGGATCAGTTTGGGAAAATGGAGATGTAAATGTAGTGGCTCCAGAAACTATGATGAGAAATATTTTATATGGCAACTCTTTCTTTGAAGAGGAGTTTGGAAAGAAAAGCAGTGATTTATTTCTTCCAGATTGCTTTGGATTTTCTTATGCATTGCCAACAATAGCAACACATATGGGATTAACAAGTTTTTCATCTTCAAAGCTTGTATGGAGACCAGATAATTATTTACCATTTGATTTAGGAATGTGGACAGGAGTAGATGGCTCATCAATTATGGCATCAGTAAATCCAGATCCATATACAAGTTCCTTTGGAGATAATATTTATAATAGCAAGAGTTATGCCCAGTCTATTAATGATATGTACAATGGTTTAGAAGAAGATGAAACAGGAAGAAAGATGAAATATTATGGTGTTGGAGATGTTGGGGGAGCGCCTAGAAGCTCTGATATTAAAAATGTTAATGATGCTGTAAATAAAAATGATGCTTCTAATAGTAAAGTTGAAGTTATAAGTGCTTATGCAGGTCAAATAGCAGATGAAATGACAGAAGAGGAAAAAGCAAAGCTTAAAGAATATAATGGTGAACTTCAAATGAAGTATCATGGAACAGGAAGTTTTACAGCTTCAAGTATATCTAAGAGACTTAATAGAAAAAATGAACTTTTAGCAGATGCAACAGAAAGGTCAGCAGTGGCAGCTAGTTGGCTTGGAACAACAAAATATGATTCGGAAAATATAAAGGAAGCATGGCTTAGAGTACTTTCAAATACTCATCATGATAATTTAACAGGGACAGGAATTCAAAGGGTTTATACAGAAGCTATAAATGATTATTTTGTATCTTTAAATCAATTTGCATCTGTATATAAGGATTCGATAGGTGGCGTAGCATCTAAACTAGATACACAAGTTGAATCAGGAATACCTTTAGTAGTTTCAAATTCAGTTTCACAAAAATCACAAGGAATAGTAGAGTCTACTGTTGAATTTGAAAAAGCTCCTAAATATATAAAAGTTTATGATTCAAATGGTAAGGAAGTTCCATCACAAATTTCATCTGTAAATGGAAACAAGGTGAAGATATTATTTTTAGCAGATGTTGAAGCTAATGGATATAAGGTTTATAACGTTAAAGAATCTGATAAGCCGTGTAAATTAGAAACAGGATTATCATTAACTAAATCATCATTAGAAAATAATAGATATAAGGTAGCTATAAATGAAAATGGTGATATTTCTAGCATATATGATAAAGGATTTAATAAAGAAATGTTATCTAAGCCAATGACTCTTGGGGACTTTAAAAACAAAGATAAAAATTATGATATATGGGAAATTGATTTTGATGATATCAATAAAGGACCAGAATCAGTGGTTTCAGGAGATGCAAAAATATCAATAATAGAAAATGGACCTGCACGAATTTCACTAGAAATAGAAAGAAGTAATAATGGTTCTAAATATACTCAATTAGTAAGTCTTGATGCAGGAGAAGAAGCAAATAGAGTAGATATAGAAAATAAGGTTATGTGGGCGGAAACATCATCATTCTTAAAAGCTGAATTCCCATTAACTGTTGAAAATAGCAATGCTACCTATGATTTAGGAATTGGAACTATTGAAAGAGGAAACAACACAGAGTATTCATTTGAAGTTCCAGCACAACAATGGGCTGATATTACTAATAAAGAAAAAGACTATGGAATAACTATAATGAATGATTCAAAATATGGATGGGATAAGCCATCAGATAACACATTAAGATTAACTCTAATGCACACAGCTTATGATCAAAGGGCTACAGCATCACATCATGACACTATGGATTTTGGTGAAAATAGATTTACTTTTTCTATAATGGGTCATGGAAGTGATTGGAGAGATGGTAATTCACAATATGAAGCAGCAAAATTAAATCAACCTATGCAAGTATTCCAAACAGTTTCTCATGAAGGTGAGCTTGGAAGTGATTTTTCCTTTGCTAATTTAGATACAAATCAAGTTATGATAAAGGCTATAAAGAAGGCTGAAAAGACAGATGAAATTATAGTAAGAGTAAATGAGAACTTTGGAAGAGAAGCAAAAAATGTGCAGCTTACTATGGGGGATGGCATAGCTTCTGTTAGAGCAGTAAATGGTTCAGAAGAAGAAATTACTGATGATACTGCTAGAATTGTTGATGGAAAGCTTGTATTTGATATAACTAGTTATGCACCAAAAACTTTTGCAATAACTCTTAATGATACAAAATCAGCTTCAAAGGATGGAAAGCAATTTGTAGATTTAGATAATTTATATAATGCAGATATATATAGCTTTGATAATAATAAGGGAGATGGAGACTTTTCTAATGGTTATACTATTCCAGCTGAATTATTGCCAAAGGATAATATAGTAACATCTGGAGGAGTAGATTTTAAATTAGGGTCTGCAGAAGATGGACAAAACAATGCAATTAAGGCAAATGGGCAAGTAATTAAGCCTCCAAAGGGAACAAAGAAGCTTTATATGTTAGCAAGTGGAACAACTAACGATAAATCTGTGAATATTAAGGTTGGAGATGTGGATAAAAATATAAATCTTCAAAACTTTACTGAAATGATTGGTGGATGGGATCAATATGGTCTTGGAAATTATTATGGTGTAAAAGAAAGTGATATAGGATTTGTATCATCTCATTATCATAGTCCAAGAAGTGGGGATAAGTTATACGATAAAATTTATTTATTTAAATATGAAATTGATATACCAGAAGGTGTAACAAATATAACTTTACCTAAGGATGATAGCTTAGTTATAGCTTCAATGACATCGGAAGCTGACGGTGAATATTCATCTAAGGTTGCATCAGATTTATATGATAAAAGAGAAGATAATATTGAATATACACTTACAGTAAAAGATGGAAGTGGATCAGGAAAGTATCATGAAGGTAATGGAGTAAGCTTAAAATATACAGGAAGTGAAACAGGAGAAATAGTTTGGGTTGGTGAAAATGGAGAAAGCTATGAAGGAAGAGATATAAGGATTAATATGCCGGCAAAAACTTTAAGCTTAGTACCAGTTCCTAAAGAAAATATAGATAATTACAATGCAAACTTTACTAATAAAAAGAGTTTATTGGATAAGATTTTAAAAGGTGAATCAGGTAAAAAGGAAGGCCTTAAAGAAATGATAGATACAGCTAATTATTTATTAGAAGTATCTACTGAAGGAAGCTACAAAGGAAATTATCCTACTGGATCAAAGGAAGATTTAAATAGTAGTATAGAAAAAACAATGGATATTTATAAATCAGAAATATCTACACAAGAAGAAATAAATACAGCTAAAACTTTATTATTAGAAGCTATAAATAAATTCAAAACTAAGGTGATTACTGAAGGTGAAGAAATTCCTGAAGATATAATAGTAAGTAAAGTAAGAAATCTTAAATTAGAAGAAATCACAAATAATAGTGCAACAGTATCATGGTTAGAGCCTATTAGCACAGCTGGATTAGTAGAATATGTAGTTTATAAAGATGGTAAAGAATTAACTAAGGTACCAGTAGGAACTACAAACTATATAGTTGAAGGATTAAAATCAAACACAATTTATGGGATAAAGATAACAGCTAAATACTCAAATGGAGAAGAGTCAAAACCAATATCTTTAAATATAAGAACAACTAAATAACACAAAAATATGATACAGAATTTAAAAATAAGTAGTGAAACCATATCAAGCTTTACTACTTATTTTTTATACATGTTATTAAATTAAAAAAGATTCAAATGCTTTTAATTATCTTCAGTTATTCGAAGTTTCATTAAAAATCCATCAGCACCAACATAAGCATCAGGAGTGTTATTACTTATAGTTTCACTAAATACTCCCTTAGTAATTGGAAAATCCTTTGAGTCAGTTATTCCTGCAATATTAACTATATCATCACTATCTACTAAAACTTGAGTAACTGAATCAGTTAAACTTCCACCAATAAAGGTAGAATATTTTAAAACACTTAAGTCTTTATCTAAAATTGATAGGAAACCATGACTTCCTTTTTTATATTGAGATTCAATAGCTGATTGTGTGGTTTCAAAGTCTAGAGAATCTGTTGAACCCACTAAATAAATTTTATCTTTAAATATACTAATATCAGTTGAAGTATTATTATAGCTTCCACCAAAATAGGTTGAAGATAGCAATTTATCTCCATTTTCACTTAGTTTACTTATAAAAATAGCAGAGCGTCTTGCATCATAAATATTTGAATAGGCATTTTCAGTAATTACAAAGTCGCCACTGGTGTACCCTGTAATATAAGCACATCCATCATTATCAACTGCAATTGCTGTTCCTAAATCCATTTTTTCTCCACCAAGATAGGTTAAATAAGCAACCTTACCTTCAGGAGTAAACTTTACAATATAAGCATCAGATTCTCCTTTACCAAAATTCTTTTGATAAGCTTTAGGCGTAGTCTCCCATTCATCTTGTTTAGTAGGCATGAAGTTACCATATCTATATTCTTCAGCAACAACATATTCAGCCATTCCTGTTATATAAGCATTGCCTTTTGAATCTACAGTTAATTCTCCAAGACTATTTAATGATTTATCAGCACCAATAAATGTTGCATATTCAATTTTGCTTAAGGAATTATTAAGCTTAGCTACATATAAGCTGCCGAAAATTCCCTCAAAACTAGGTTGGGCAGCTGTTTCAGTTATTGGAAAGTTATTAGAATAGGTAGTGCCTGCAATCCAAATATTTTTATCAGCATCAATATCAATAGAGGAGCATCCATCTTTTTTACTTCCACCAAAGAAAGTAGAAAATAGGGGAGTGGAATTTGTGTTAAGATTAGCTCCTCTAAACTTCATAATAAATCCTTCAGTTTCAGAGGTTAGAAGTTTTAAAAGTGACATGTGTGGTTTTATTGTATTATGAGTAGTAGGAAATCTATTCCAATTAGTTGTACCTGATATATAAATATCTCCATTATCATCTATTACCATTTTGCTTGATGATAGAAGTTTATTCTTAGTGGACTCGTTATCTAATAGGGAATATATCTTCTTTCCTAATTCAGTTTTACCATCAGATGAAATTTTTTTAATAACTATTCCTCTGCTAATTGGAAATCTACTATATTCATCTATTTGCATTGTACATAAATTATAAAGAACAAAGAAATTACCCATTTTATCTTTAACTAAGGAAACTAGTTGGGATATTGTTTCAAAGGAAAGATAGGTGGAAAAAATTATAGGACTTATTGGAGTTCCAATTAGAGTATCTTTAATTTCAACTTCTACAGTAACTTTTCCACTCATATATTCAATAGTGTTATCATCAGTTAATCCACTAAAATTAAAGGTTAGGTTAGTGTTTTCAGTTACACCTACCCAGGTTATTGTTTTAGAATTTATATCAAGTGTTCCATTATTTGATATAGCTGTTATTAGTGGAAGTTCTCCATTTATTTTCTTTAAGAAATCTAATGATAGTACTGCATTTTCAGTGGAGGTTTTTCTTATTGACTTGGTGATTTTTTGATTTAAAAAGGAGTAGTTAGATAAAAAGTCTAACCCTTTTAAATAGGTTAAATCTCCTATAGAGTTACCATCAAATTTTAAAGTTCTAACTCTTAATAATTTACTTATGGCTTCAATTGAGGAGATTTTATTATTTTCACCCTTAAGCTCAGTAAGTTTTGTAAGAGCAGCAAGAGGGGCTATATCAGATATATTATTATTAGAAATATATAAATAGGATAAATCTTTTAATTTTGAAATAGTACTTATATCATCAATTTTATTACTTCTTAAATCTAGGAAATTTAAATATTTTAAGTTTTCTATTGGGGTTAAATCATATATTTCGTTATCACTTAACTTCAAGGATAAAAGGTATTTTGCATGCTGTAGCCCTTCAATATTTTTTATAGACTTTCCATTTAAATTAACATGTCTACTTAAAGTTTGAAGGTCAAATTCAGTTATTTTATCTGTGGTAGATTTTTTTAGTAGCTTCAATAATTCACTTTTTAGGATAGGATCATTAATATTGACCTCTATATCAAAATTCCTTGGAGTACATCTGCAAATTACGCCTTCAGCACGATTATTCTTATATTCTTCATGGGCTGCCCCTGGAGTTGTAGGAAAGTCATGGGAGAAGGTTTCACCAGTAATTATAAAGCTTCCATCATTTAATATATTTAAAGCTCTAGAGGTTTCAGTTTTAGTTCCGCCCATATAAGATGAGAATTTTAGAGTTTTTAAATCAGAAGAAAGTGCACAGAAAAAGAAATCTGTATTACCAAAATAGACAGGAATATAGGTTGTAGGAACCATTGGAAAATCTTTTGAATCTGTGTTTCCTAAAAGATAAACATTATTATTAGCATATTTAATTGAGGATGCACTTTCACTATAACTTCCTCCAATAAAGGATGATGCTACTAGTTCCTCACCCTTAGAGTCAATTTTACAAACAAAAACTCCTTTATTTCTAAGCCCAAAATCTTTTTGAAAAACATCACCCTTTATAGGGAAGTGTTCTCCTGTATTTCCTATAACATAGGCATTCCCATATTCGTCAGAAGTGATACATTGTCCTAAATCTCCATCAGCACCACCTAGATAACTGCAATAAACAACTTCTCCAGTGCTTTTTAGCTTCATTACAAATGCATCAGAAGGTCCACCACCAAAATTCTTTTGAAAGGCATCCTCAGTAACATTAAATGTTCCTGTTTCAGTTTCATCCTTTATTGCTTGGTCACAAACACCAGTTACATATACATTTTCATTACTATCTACCGAAATATAATTACCAATGTCTCTAAGTTTTCCACCGACATAGGTTATATACTCTAGGTTTGGATTATCCTTATTAATTTTACATACAAAGGCATCAAAATCACCTTTATTTTCATCTTGATAGGCTGTTATTCCTGTTTCTTCTTTTAAAGATCCTGTTGAGGATGTTAATCCTGTTAACCATACATGATTATTTGAAACAGCTACTGAATTTGCCATGTTTACTCCATTTCCACATAAATAATAGCTATATATTGGAGTAGAGTCTTTAGACATATTTTTACTATCAAATTTTAATAAACAAGCTCTAATAAAATCCAATTTTAATATTTGTGAAAGTTCTTCTAAATCATCTTTTAAGAATAAAATTAAAATATAACCTAAAAGTAGAATAAGTTGTATCAATAAGGATAATAAATCACTATCCATTGATATTGGAAGTTTTAAGCTAATTCCAGATAAATAAACATTATCATCTCTATCTATGTCAATAGAAATGGGAATGTCTATATTACTACCTTTTTTAAAGCTATCATATTCAATTTTGCTTAGCTCTTTTTTTCCATCTGGAGAGTATTTTATAATATAAACTATAGCACTTATTGTATCACCCATTGGCCCAGGCTCATGATGTTCTTCAACAGAAAGCACAATAATATTACCCTGGCTATCAACAACTGAAGAAGCAGTATTTATATTTCCAGTTAATCTTAAATAAGTTGCAAAGTCGTTATTGGTATTTTCAATATCGTTATACATATTATAGATTTCTTTTATTTTAGATTGTAATCTATTCTGTAAATTTGAAGAAGTTAAATCATTAATATCCATATTTATTTCTCCTAAGTTTTTATATTTATATATTTTTTACAAATAACCTCCGTAGACTTATTACTACAATATATGAA
>NZ_JBOFYU010000058.1:0-17588 GCF_051654825.1 Clostridium sp. | reverse complement strand
GGAGTTAGTATGCAATGTTAGATCGCATACTGAGGGGGATTGTTTATTAGATATTAGTTTAAGTAACAATATAGAGAATATAAAAGATATTGAAAATAAAAAATATATAATGGTAAATATTGCAGTTGTAAATTATTCTTAATAATCCTCCAGAAAGAGGAATAATAAGTAAATCACATTTGCATGTACCAGGTACTATATATAATTTGTTATTAATAAAAGATGAGGAGAATAAAAGTGAATAAAAGAATTGAATTAAAGTTTAATAATAGCATTACTAGATTAGCTGGAAATGAATATGGTCAAGATATATATAATAAGCAAGTAAAAGATGAAATTGATTTTCAAGGTATTAATATAATTGTAATTCCAAGGCATATTGAAGATATAGCAATTTCATTTGTTCAAGGATTTATATGTGAAATATTAAATCATATTAGCAAAGATGAATTTAATGAACACTTTGTAATTGAAGCAAATGAAAAAATAGTTAATAAATTTAAAAAGTCAGTTTATTTTTAGGAGTATTTAATGAAAGATTTTATTAATCAAAATTTATTGGATATAATTAGTTTGCTAAAGTTTTAAAGGACTATTATTCCGGTATATAGTAATAAATCAGATATATTTAGAGTTTATAAATTGAATAATTGTAATATTATGAGTGAAATTATATTTATATTAACATTACAGATTAGAAATGAATTAAAATTGAATAAATGTATAGTTAAAGAACACTGTTTAGTGTTCTTTTTTAATATTGACCAAGTGGTTTGCTAGTAGTAAAATAATAACAGACCACTTGGTTTGTTTTTGCGAAGGGAGATGTATTATGAGTAGAGAAGAAAAAAATAAAATTAGCAAAGAAAAAATATTAAAAGCATCTATAGAAGAGTTTGGTGAAAATGATTATTTTAAAGCATCAACAAATTCTATATGTAAAAAAAGTGAAGTATCTAAGGGGCTTTTATTTCATTATTTTAAAAGTAAGGATGAGCTTTATTTATGGTGTGTTAAAACCTGTGTAGATGAATTAGTTCAATACATTAATTCTAACTATAAAGGAACCTTTGAAGAAGTAGAACAAAATTTAAATGAGTATTTTACTTTAAGAAATGTATTTTTTAAAGAGCATCCCTTTTATGGAGATATTATAAAAAATACAATAGTAAATCCACCAAAGCATTTAAATAAAGAAATAAAAGAATCAAAGGAAAATCTAATAAACTTAAATAAAGAAATATTAAATAAATTATTAGATAAACTTTCATTAAGAAATGGTATAGATAAGGAATCGGTAATAAAGTTAATCTTTAATTTTTCTGATTATTTATTAGTAAATGGAAGTGAAATTAATGATGAAGAGACTAATAAACAATTGATTATATTTATTGATATGTTATTTTATGGAGCTGTAAAGAGGGGGGAGGAATAGGATGTTAATTGGGATATTAAAATTAATATCATTTGTGTTAATAGCAATATTAATGGGAAAACTAGTTGCAAAGGTTAAATTGCCAGCAATACTAGGATGGCTTATAACAGGAATAATTATAGGACCTTATGCATTAGGTTGGATGAGTCAGGAATTATTAGATAGTACATGGTTTAAGGTAGTTGTTAATATAGTACAAGTAGGAATAGGTATGCTTATAGGAACAGAATTAATATGGGAAGACATTAAAAAATCAGGTAAGCAAATCTTAACTATATGTTTTACAGAAGCAATGGGAGCATTTTTAGTAGTAACTCTTGCATTTGGAGTAATTTTTGCTTTTACTGATATACCTTTATATTTAGCATTTATATTTGGAGGAATAGCTCTTGCAACAGCACCAGCCCCTTCATTATCTATAATTAATGAATATAAGGCTAATGGACCAGTATCTAAGACATTAATACCTTTAGCAGCCTTAGATGATGTTATAGGACTAGCTGTATTCTTTACAGTAATAGGTGTGGTATCTGGAATGGTATCAGGTGGGAGCATGCCTTTATATATAATTCCACTTATGATAATTCTGCCAGTGGTATTAGGTGTAGTACTTGGATGGGCAGCATCATTTATATTAAGAAAAGATATGAATAAGACTAAAACTAGGATAACAACTTTTACTTCAATAGTTATAGTAGGTTTAATAGGAATGACTATTAATCATTTAGTTGGATCAGAATTATTAAACTTAATGCTTGTAGGAGTAAGTTTTACTGCTACCTTTGCTAACTTAATGAAAAAGGAAAGATTGCATCAAATAAATAATGATATGAATCCTATAGTTGGAATAATAATGGTTATAGGAATATTATATTTAGGTGCTCCTCTTGATTATCACTTAATAATTGGAGCAGGTGCATTTACATTTATTTATATAGTAGCTAGAGCTATAGGAAAAATAGGGGGAGCTTACTTTGGAGCAAGAGTAAGTAAGGCACCAGATACAGTTAAAAAATATCTTGGGCTTACATTATTACCACATTCAGGAGTATCATTAATATTTACAGGAATAGCAGTAACAACGCTATCACCATCAGTACCAGAATATGCAAAGATAATTCAAGGAACTATTGCAGCAGCTGCAGTAATAAATGAAATAATTGCAGTATTTTTAGCAAGACAAGGATTTAAATGGGCTGGAGAGCTAGATAGTGAAGAGGAAGTAAAGGAATGTACAGTTTAATTACTTGATTAAACATTTAAAGAGATTAAGGGCTAAAGCCTTTAGTCTCTTTTTTAGATAAAAATAAAAAATCCATCTATTTTTTCAAAAAATAATCTTACTGCATATATATAAAGTGTAGGAGGTGATAGCATGGCAGCTAATTCAATTTTAGTTCAAAATGCAATGTCTGTTAACTATAGAACAGGAACAGACTCAAAAGGAAGGGATGTTTATAAAAAGCAAACCTTCAAAAATCTTAACGTTGATGCAACAGATGATGAAATAATCTCATTAACTGAAGCAATCCAAAAGGTGTTTGAATACACAATATCAACTATCAAGAAAGAGCAAGGCTTTGTAGTTGTTAAAAACTAATGACTTGGGGAGGCATAACTAAGCTGGTTAAGAAATTAATCAAGGATAGTATGTCTATAGTCAAAAGCCTACTACCATTTACCTTTTATATTAATATTGAAATTACTATAGAGAGAAATGGTAGTGAAGAAAATAAAAGAAATAAGGAGGATGGACTATGTTAGAAAGAACTTTAGTAATGTCCTTTAAGGACACTATGGGCAAGAAGGTTAACTTAAGGATTCAAGATGTTAAGGAAACAATCAAGGATTCTGATGTTGCTGATTTAATGACAGAAATAATAGACAACAAGATAATTTTATCAACATCAGGTGAACTGACAGAAATAGTTTCTGCTGAAATAGTGTCAAAAGAAACTACACAAGTTGTGCTTTATTAAAAATAGGTAATATAAAGATAAGCAATCTATTAATTTAGGTTGCTTATTTTTTATTAAATTTATAAAGTTAATAAAAAATTATCATATGCATTATAGAATATAATAGTAATGGCAAATAATACTAATATGGTATAATAAATTAATAATATATTCATGGGTGGTGATAGATATGATGTTAGATGAATTAGCATCTATTATATTATTTTTAAATGAGACTACAGGGTTTAATATTAAGGATTCAAAAAAAATAATTAATAAATCAAATATATTAACAGCATTAGTTAATGTAAATGAAGATGAATGGATACAATCAGAGTCTCAATTATTAAGTGAATTTTTAAGGGAAATTGGATGTGATATAAAATCAAATCCCGATGAAATAAAGAGGTGCATTGATATTTTTATGGAGGGAAAATAATGAAGGGGTATTCGTATATTAGATTAATTCAACAAGAAAATAAATATGATAAAAATCAAATTATAAATAAAAGTTATAGCACACAAGATATATTATTAAATCTAACTAAGGAAGTTAAATTTAAGCGTACAATATCAGAAGAAGCAGAATTAAGGAATATAAAGAGAAATACTTTAATATATAGACAAATTTATAAAGTAGTACTAGAAACACTAAAAAATAGTGAAAACTATTATAGCAAATCATATAGTTTAAATAAAATAGACTATACATATTTTCAAGATAAAATAGAAAATATAAAAAATAATGATTTTAATAAATCTACTCCATTAAATGCACTAAAGGTAAATTGGTATTCTGATACTGTTATAGAGTATGAAATTTTAAAGAAATATTTAAAAAGTGAACTGATAGAAAAAGTTACTTATGAAAAGATTGGCAATAATAATTTCAAGATTTTAAAAAAGTCTGATGGTACGTTAACTTATAAAATTAATAAGGAGAAGAGCAATGGAAGTAATAAATGAAGCCTTATTAGAAAAAGATTTGTATCACGGAACTGTTAATAATTTTACAAAACCTGATTTATCAAAATCTATAAGAAGTTTAGATTTTGGAAGAGGTTTTTATTTAACTACCATAGAGGAGCAAGCAAGAATATTTGCTAAATCAATAGAGGATAATAGGCCTAAGAACTCTGAATTTGCAGGGAAAAGGATAAATGTATATAGTTTTGAAAAAGAAAAAAGAGATATGATTACTATAAAATCTTATGAAGATATTAATATAGATTGGATGTACTATATAATTAAGTGTAGATCAGAAATGGATGATATGGAAGGAATAGATATAGTAATGGGGCCTGTTGCAGATGGAAGAGGTCGAGAGTTAATAAATAAATCTAGAACTTTAATGAAGGACTTACAAGAAGAATCATTAACTAAAGAAGAATTAGAAGAGGAGTTAAATGATTTAATTAGTGACTTTAAATTTAATAAATATAGTAATCAAATAGTTTTAAAAACAGAAAAAGCAATAGACTCTGTTAAGTATAAAAGAATAATAAGTATAAGATAATTCTTATGAGGTGATAAAGTGAAGGCAGATATAGTTACAGGATTATTAATTCAAATGTTTAATTTATATAATATTCCACTTGATGAAGGATATAAAATTTTATTAGAAAATGGATTATTAGATAAGATCCCAGAGGAAGCTAAAGAAGATGAATTTTATAAATATTTAGATGAGGTTAAAAAGGTTTTATCATAGATAAAAAAATATTAATTGTATGGTTTGGGTAAGGGGATAATGATGGATAATACACAAAAACAATTTTTAGAGTTACTATCTAATTCAATTAGAGGTAAACATGATATAAGAGAATATGAAAATGTTAATTGGAATGAAATATTAACTCTTGCAAAGGCTCATAAGGTAGAGGGAATAATTTTCTCAGCTTTAAAGAAATCGGGACTATGGAAAAATATTAACAGTGAAGAGTTTGATTTTCTAAAAAGATTAACATTTAGTACAGGTATAAGACAAATAAAAAGTATAGGTTGTTTATCTAATATATTTACAAAACTAAAGGAAGAGGAAATAGAACTTATAGCTTTAAAAGGCTTAGTGGTAAGGAATTTTTATCCTCAGCCAGAGCAAAGAAGTATGTGTGATGCTGATATATTAATACATAAAGAGGATTTGGAAAGATGTAAAAATATTTTATTGGATATGGGATATATATTAGATGATCATGAAGCTTCACATCATATAAAGTTATTCCATAGAACAGAGCCAGTAATTGAAGTTCATTGGCATATTATTAAAAGAGATGGATTTAGTGGTGATTTAGATAAGTTTGAAGAAGATATATGGAAAAGGGTAACTCCTGTTAAAGTAGGGTTTTCAGAAGTTTTATCATTAGATTATGAACATTTAGCCCTTCACTTATGTATGCATATGGGGGCTCACTTAGCTTCAACAGGCTTTGGATTAAGACAGCTTTGTGACCTAGTTCTTTTAGTAGAAGAAAAGGGTGATGATATAAACTGGAATAGATTTTTAGAAGAGTCAAAAGTTTATGGATTTGAAAAGTTTAATTTAGCTATGTTTGCTCTTTGTAAAAGACTATTTAATATGGATTTACCAAAGGAAATAAATGTAGATGATATTATAAACACTAATTATATGGATGCCTTAATAACAGAAATATTTGAAGCTGGCGTTCATGGTAAAAAGGACATAGTTAATAGCTTAGGTAATCAACTAGCATTTAACTTTGAAGATAAGGATAATAATGCAACATTAGGAGCTGTAAAAAGATTTGCAGGATTCATTTTTCCACCAGCAGATAAAATGTCGGACAAGTATTCTTATGCTAAAAAGTATAAGGCATTAACTCCCATTGCATGGGGTCATCATTTAGCTAATGGAGTACTTAATAGTGATTATAAATTAAAAGATAAGGTTAAGGTTGTAAGCACAGGAGTAGGTGTTTCTGTTAAAAAGAATAAGCTACTTCAATGGTTAGACTTATAAGGAGAGTCAGAAGGATGGGGAAGTTATCGATTTTAGCTAGAAAAACAAAAAGTTTTATAGGAATAGACAACAAGGTAAAGTGGAGATTTATAAAGACATTTATCTATACTGCAATAGCAAGAATGGTTATTTTATTTTTACCATTTAATAAGCTTAGAAAAAAAATGGGTACAAAGGGATTAGAATCGCCAGAAAAAGTAGATAAGGAAACATATAAGGTAGCAAGAGATATAAGTTGGATAGTTATACAAGCTAGTAAATATACTCCTTGGGAAAGTAAATGTTTAGTGCAAGCTCTTACAGCTCAAAGATTAATGAAGGAAAATGGAATTCCAACTACAGTTTATTTAGGTGTAAAAAAGGGAGCTAACAACGAAATCCTTGCCCATGCATGGACAAGATGTGGAGAATACTTTTTAACAGGCGGAATAAATAGAGGAGAATACACTGTAGTAGCAAAATTTTCTAGTTTAAATAATTAGTATAATTAAAAAAATAATATAAAAGGCATATAAACTAGGTAAAAAGTTTATATGCCTTTTAAATATTTGCAAATAAATATTTAAGTTTTTAGTAAGAATTTATAAGTAAAATAAATTTTAAATTAAAACAAAAATATAAATATAGTTTATATAATGTTAAAGTTTTTTATAGTTATTTTACTTAAATGTAAAATAATGATAAAATTATATAAAGATGGATATAATAAGATTATATAATTTTAATTTATGTATTAGAAATTTAGTGTATTTAGATTTTAGGAATTTAGATTTTAGGAATTTATAAGGGAGGGAATTTAAATGAAGAAATGGAGATGTCCAAAAATTTATACTATTGGAATAGAAAATACAAATGAAATAGAGCAGAGAAGACCAAACCCTAATATACCAGGGCGCTGTGGTTTTTGTAATAATATATTTAATAATGTAGAAGATTTTTATGATCATGAAACTAAGTTAGATGGAAAAGCTGGATATGAATGTGAAAAAGCACCAACTAATGGAGAATGTGAATCAATATTTATTCCATTGTCATAAAAGAAGCCATATTCTTTCATAGAATATGGCTTCTTTTTTAAACTAATTCAGCTGCAACTTCTAAAATACTTTCTTTAGAAACTTCTTTTACATGACCTCTTTCTAGCTTTATTATTTTATTACATATATCTAAAGCTGATGGTCTATGTGTAATTATTATACATGTTGGACTATGCTTTAATGACCTTATTTCTCTTAATACATTTACTTCTGTTTCTGGATCTAGAGCTGATGTTGCCTCATCTAAAATAAGTATTGGCTTTTCTCTTAAAAAGGCTCTAGCTATTGCTATTCTTTGAGCTTGACCTTCTGATATACCATGTCCTTTTTCTCCAACTAAGGTATCTAGACCATTTTCTAGTTCATTTATAAAATCAAGTGCACAGGCTGCTTTTAAAGCTTCCTTTATTTCTTCATCTGTTGCATTAGGCTTACCATATTGAAGATTTTCTTTTATAGTTCCAGAGAATAATGTATTTCCTTGAGGAACGTAGGAAATTAAATTTCTATGATTTCTATCTATATTTTCAGATTTTCCAGCTTCATTTAAAACTACTTGTCCTTTTTTACCCTTTATAAGTGAAAGGATTAACCTTATCATTGTAGTTTTTCCTTCCCCTGATGGTCCTACAAAGGCTATAGTTTCTCCAGATGGAATGTCTAATGTTATATTTTCTAAGATAGTAGCTCCATCATTATATCCAAAGGAAATATCTTTAAATATAATTTCAGGATTAGTAAAGAATAAAGTTTCTTTAGGTTTAATATTTTCTTCAAGATTTAGTTCTTCAAGTTCCATTAATCTTTCAGTAGCAGCTATTGCGCCTATTAATCTAGGAAATATTCCAGCTAGTCCTGAAAATGGTCCTTGAATATTAGAATAAAGCTGAAGCATTGCTGTAAATGTACCATATGTCCCTAGCCCCTTAGATATATTTAATGCTCCCCAGCAGAAAATAGTAAAGTAAGCTAAAGTAGAACAAAGCCCCATAGACATACCTGATATTACGCTAAGCTTTGTGTTTTTCATTGCAAGGTCATATTTATCTTTTTGAATGTCTTCTAGTTTTCCTAGATTTATTTTTTCCATACAAAATGTCTTAACTATCATTATATTTTGTATAGTTTCTTGCATAAATGATCTATATCTTACATCAGCTTCTTGGCTTTCTTTATAAAGCTTTTTAAGCTTTCCTGCAAATAATCTACTTATTATTAATAATACAGGTCCTATAAATACAGCTGCTATAGCTATAGATGGGGCAAGCATTACTAATGTAGAAAATGATGCTATTAAAGTTACTGAAAGAGATATAATCGCTGGAATAGTTCCAAGTAATGTAGATGTTATAGTTCCTACATCAGATGTAATTCTAGTTAATAGACTTACGCTATGAAACTTTGATTGTTCTTCCCATTTGCTATAAGTAACATGCTCATAAATTCTTTTTTGCATCTTTTGAGTTAAAGACATTGAAGCATGAGTGCTCATAAATGATGTTATTGGGCTTATAAGAATTCTACCAAACATAATTGTAGCCATTACAATAAGCCATTTTATAACGGCAGGTGTGTTACCAGCTATTGCAGAATCTATAAGAGATTTAGAAACTAATGCATTATATACCCCTATAAGTGATAAAGCAGAGCTTACCACTATTGTAAAGATAAGAAAGGGTATTACAGGTTTAGATTGTCTTAGTATCCATTTTACTTTTACCCATAATTCTTTTACTTCTTTAAATACCATAAAATACTCCTTATTAAGTTATAAAATATTCCACTTATAATGGTAGCATTTTTAATAGAAAAGTGAAATGTTTATTGTATAAATAGCATGATGAAAAATAAGATAGTTTCAACAGCAGAGTTTCTAGCTTATATTTACTCTTTGACAAGTATAATTAGCTATACAAGTCCATGCAGTTGTTTTAGGGATATTACAACAGGGACTGCAGGAACCTTTTCAGCTACTGTAGGTTGGGATTTTGTAACTGGACTAGGAATACCAAATATAAGAAATTTAATATGTGCACTTGAAAATCATTAAATAGTTTTCTTATATGTTAGAATAAATATAAAAAATTAGCTGAAGCACAATTTTAAATTTTAATCTTGTGTAACAGCTTTTTTTCATTACTAGAAGATCGCTTAGAAAAAGAACATAATGAAACTAAAAGTAAGTTATCAAGAATAGATAAAATAAAGCTATTATTTGATGATACAATATTAACTTTAGATAAAATGTTAGAAGAATATATGCATAAAGAAAATAAAGAAATGAAGTAGCAGTTACTGAAATAGTAGACAGTTGCAGGACGTAAAATATATTAAATTGCAAAAAAATTTATATGCAATAATATTAAGTGGACTAGTAAAAATAGTCCACTTTTTGTATTTTACTGAAAGACAGTTGTCACCCCTCTAAAAGACACCTTATTTTCTTAACAGTTTATTAAAAACAAACCTAATTTAATCTTAAAGATTAACAAAAGTTAATAATGGACAAGTGATTTTTATTAATTTGATATCCAATTTTATATAGTGAAAAATAGTATATAAGTATTCAGTATAGCTTTATTATCCATGACAAAAAAGTGAATAATAAAGATTTAAAATATATTATTAGAGGTTTACAATGTAAAATATAATTCGTCATAAATAGTGTCAAATTTACAATATATGAATATTATATTATTAAGTGAGCTTTGATAAAAAGACCTTAACAAAGGAGAAGGAATTACATGAGTACTTCAGGTTCAAGGAAAAATAACAGAGGCTTCTTATATAATATTGATTTTAGTAATGCTGGTTTTACTAGTTGGTTTGAATCAAGAGGTTGTCCTGTTGGGCAAGCTTATAGACAAGGGTATAGAAATGGATGCAAATCAGGATATGCTCAAGGCTATAAAAGAGGAAAAGCAGAAAGAAATTCTCAAGGAACTAATAGAGGAAGAACAGAATCATATGAGCAAGGGTACCAAAAGGGATACAAACAAGGTACTAGAGATGGGTATAGAAAAGGAAAAAACCAAGGTTATAGTGAAGGATTTCAAGATGGAACTGCTCAAGGTTTTGGAGCTGGATATGAAGCTGCATTAAAAGGCGAGAATTGTCAAAGTTCATCCTTTGATGGAGCAAATGTTAGGAGAAATGAAGAAGCTCCTAATTTTAATAATTTTAACTCTAGAGGTGAGGAATTCTATTCAGAACAAGAAAGAAATGAATGGAATAACTATAATAGATCTAATCAAGGAAATGGATGGAACAATGATTATAGTTCAGAACAAGGAAATGGACGGAACAACCAATGTAGTTCAGGACAAGGAAATAGATGTAGCAATAATTGTTGGGAAGGACAAGGAAATAGATGTAGCAATAATTGTTGGGAAGGACAAGGAAATAGATGTAGCAATAATTGTTGGGAAGGACCAAGAAATGATTGGAGCGATGATTATAGAGCAAGAGAAGGAAATGAAAGGTACACTAATGACAGATACGAAGGAAGAGAGTTTGATAGAGAAGACTTTAGGAGAGGATCAGAATCTCCAAGAGACGATGAATTTAATAACTTTATGTCCGACTTGTAAAAGTCTTTAGATAAATCAGCATTAAAGCAATGTTAATACAAAAGCTTAGGTTATTTATAATTTAAAATAGACTAAAGAAAAATAAATAGAACCGAGATATTTATAGATATAATAAATAAGGATTTATAAGGAGTTTAGTTGGGAGATTATTATAATTCTTTAATTTTAAATTATATTTATTTATATGAGTTGTTCGTTAAATCTTTAAAAGTATTGTTTTGAAGATTTACTAAGAGAAAAAAGCTACAGGATTATGTAAAATCCTGTAGCTTTTTTAATGTCTAAAGTTGTCATACGAAATTTAAAAAAATTTATTCCAAAATTTCAAGAAATGGATATTATTGATGTAATTAATAGTACAGAGGTTTTTATAATAAACCTTATTCAATAAAATTGGAGGAGATAAAAATGAAAAATAAGTTAATGTACAATATTTTAGGTTTTAAGCAAGCGGAATTAGTTAATCTTAAATTAGATTTAAATGATACATTAATTATCAATTACATATCTAATTTTATAAAATCAGGAAAGATGGTAACTGAAAAAGTTAATGGAGAAGAATTTTATTGGGTGGATTATAAAAGCTTATTAGAAAGTTTACCTATCTTAAATTTAAAAAAGGATGCTCTATATAAAAGATTAAAAGCTTTAGAAAAGAAAGAGATATTAAAGCATTATACTAAAAAATCTGAGGGAACTTATTCCTTTTATGCATTAGGGGATAAATATGAAGATCTACTTTATAAAAATACAAACCATTCAGGAAAAATATCTAGTGAGGTTAAGGAAAATAAACTTCATGGGGGTGGAGAAAAATCAGGAACAAAAGATTCTGAGTTAGAAGACTCTTTTAATAATGATTCTGTAGTAAAAGAAATGGATATAGAATTAGTAAAGGAAGTTATAAGATACTTAAATTATATGACTAGAAGTGAGTTTTCATATGATAATAAAAATTATATTAATTTAATTAAAAGATGGGCATTAGAAGGATATACTAGAGAGGATTTTAAAAAAGTTATTAATAGAAAATCATCAGAATGGGGAAGTACTGAGTTTAGTAAGTATCTTAGACCAGAAACCTTATTTGGTGATAAGTTTTATAAATATATAAATGAGAAATTTAAGGTAAATGGATTTAATAATTTTGAACCAAGAGACTATGACTATGAAAGGTTAGAAAGACAACTATTAGGTTGGGAAGATAAAGATTAATAAAAATATATAAATTATATTAAAGTTATAAAAAATATGTAAAATTTTATGTTTATATGAATGATGAAAAAAAGTTTAAAATAAGAAAAACTGTAACTTAAAAAAGAAAAATTAGAAAATTCAAAATATTTTGAAAAAATATATTTACAAACAAAAGTTTAATGTGGTAATATATGTATAATAAAAAATACACAATTTAAATAAAAAATAATTAATAAGGAGAGATTAATCATGCAAAATGAAACAGTAAAAATTCTTGACAGCATAGGTAAGGCTCAAATTATTAAAAAATATGACAATGTCATAAGAGAAGTTTGTAATTGTTTTTATATCAAAAATTATGGACAAGATGATTTATATCAAATAGGATATATTGAAGCTATATCTGTAATTGATAAGTTTGATTCTGAAAAGGGAATTTCTTTTAGCAGTTTTTTAAGAAAATGTATAAGAAATCAAATGATAAATTTGATAAATAAAGAGTGTAAAAAATATGGAGTAAGTTTTTCAAGTGATGATGAAGAGTATATGATTCCAGTAGTTGATGACATACAGAGTGAAATAGACATAGAAGAGGAATATGTAAGACGGGAATTTACTAAGGCTTTAATTTCTATTATTAATGGTTTATCAAAGGAGCAAAGAATTTTACTGAAAAATATTTATGTAGATGGAATATCGTTAAATGAATATGCAGTTAAAAATGGTGTAACTTATTATAAGGCAGCTAAGATTCAAAAGGAAATGCTAAAGGGTTTACTAAATAAAATAGAAGTAAATTGGATTGGATAATAAGGGCAAAAAAAGGTGACAAGAAAGCAAGAGAACAGCTATATGAAATATGTAGACCTTTGATAAAAAGTGTTTGTAACAATTATTATGTTATAGGATATGATAATGAGGATTTAGAACAAATAGCAACAATAGTGTTTTTAAAAGTTATAGATGGATTTAATATTGATGCTGTTCATAAGAGGAAGTATAACTTATATACAGATAGTTATGAAATAATAAAATACGAAAACATAAAAAACTCAGATATAGAATGGATAGCATTTTTAGCTTATTTAAAACGAGCTATAAAAAATCGTATTATAGATGAGATACGAAAGGAAGAAAAACGTATATATATGAACTACAGTAAAAGTAGTATATCTAAAAATAAAGTAATAAATGTGAAAGAAAATAGTAAAGATAGGCATCAGGTAGAAAGGCATAAATGCATTAGAAGTAATTTATTATTAAACCTAGATCTTTTTCCTAGCTTAGAAGAGAGTTATATAGAAAGAGAAAAATCAAAGGAAATAAGAGACATACTTAAAGGATTATCAATTAAAGAAAAAAAGCTAATAAATTCTATTTATAATGAGGGGATTTCTTTAAGGGAGTATTCTATAAGAGAAAATATTACTTATAATAATGCATACTATTTTAGAAGGAAACTACTTAAAAAGCTTAAGATATTACTATATAATATATAAATTTTAACTAAGTTTATCTTTGATTAAATTTTGATAAATGCCTTATGAATAGGCACCTAATTATGTAAATTGACTTACAGAGTTAGGTGCTAATTCTTTAAAAAAAATATAACTTTATACAAAGTGTAAAATTAATTTTGTTTACTAAGAAAAAATTAACAATTTGTTTAATAAGTGTTAATAAAATCTTTGATTTTATGTGATAAATTATTAATAAGATTTGTGGAAAAAATATACAGTTGGGAGGGGAGATACGTTTGCTAGTGAGACTAAGAATTGATTTAGCAAATTTATACCAGGAAAAAGGATTAACTAATGATGTGTTAGAGTTAAGTAGAAAATTAGATCAATTGATTGTAAAAGAGCAAAAAGATATAATTGATAAATATAAGAAAGCTGTGTAGATAGAGTTAAATCTATCTATACGGCTTATTTTTTTACTTATTTTTAGGCTAATAACTTTTAATTTTTCCTTAATAATTTTTAACTAATAATATGAACTTTATTAATAATTATTAATAACAAATAGAAATTATGGAAATTATATAGTAAAATTAAGAAAAGAATGTAAAAAATGTGTTGGAAATAAAATTTAATTAAGCATTATGTTGATTAAGAAATATAAATGTCGTTTATTGTTTATTTAAAATTATAATAAAGGCATAAAAGCAAATACTATAAATATAAACCTTAAATTTATATCATGACTTAATTGAATATATATTTTAGCTATATGATTACATTATAAAAACTATATAAAATAGGTTAATAGATTTGGTAAAGCTGGGGAGGGAGAAAGTTGGTTGTAGTAAATAGGCGTGAGCTTAAATATGCTATTAGTGAAGTTGATTATTATAGATTAAATCAAACCTTTAAGGCAATCTTAAAAGAAGATAAAAACAATGGGGAAAAAGGTTATACAATAAGAAGCCTTTATTTTGATTCTAGAATGAATGATGACTATTATGCAAAAATGTCTGGGGAAGAAATAAGAAAAAAGATAAGGCTTAGAATTTATAATACTAATACAAAGTGGGTTAAGCTTGAAATAAAGAAAAAGCTTAATATAAATCAAATAAAGGAAACTGTAACTATTACTAGAGAAGATGCAATTTCTTTAATTAATAAGGATTATAGTGTTCTTTTAAAATATAAGGAAGACACAGCTAGAACTATTTATAACATTATGACTATTGGTCAATATGAGCCTGTAGTTTTAATTGATTATGATAGGGTGGCGTATTTGCATGAGGAAAACTCAATAAGAGTTACCTTTGATAGTAATATAAGGTCTAGTGAAACTAACTTTGATATGTTTTCAGACAATGTTCCTATGGCACCCATATTTGACCACTATCATACAATTTTAGAAGTAAAGTATGATGGGGAATTATTTTGTTGGATTTCTAGCGTGTTAAATGCACCAGATGTTGTATATCAATCTTTAAGTAAGTATTGCTCAGGAAGAAGATTCTTTGACAATTACTTATCTTAAAAAAAATTATAAATAAACAAATGAGGGAGAAAAAAACATGAGAGATATTTTATATGAATATTTAGTTACTAATCAAAAGGATATTACTATTATAAAATCTGTTGAAATACTAACTATTGCTTTAATTTTAGGACTTATAATTTTTACTACTTATAGAATTACCTTTAGTGGAGTTATGTATAATAGAAAGTTTAATGTTTCCTTAGTTATGTTAACTTTAGTAACAGCTATGGTTATGCTTGTAATTAGTGGTGATATTGCTTTATCACTAGGTATGGTAGGGGCATTATCTATTGTGCGTTTTAGAACTGCAGTTAAGGACCCACGAGATACAGCTTATATTTTCTGGTGTATTTCAGTAGGTCTTAGTGTTGGAACTCAAAATTATATGGTTGCTATAGTAGGTACATTATTCTTATTTGTTATATTAACTATATTTAGTATTGGTGGTTTTGGTAATGAAGATAGATTTCTTCTTATTATAAGAGGACCAAGATTAAAGGAAGAAGAAATAATGAGTAGTGTATTTAAGTATTTTAAAAATAGCCAATTAAGAGCTAAAAATTCTGCTGGAGACAGTATGGAAATAGTTTATCAAATTAAGATAAAGAAAAATAAAGACCATAGTATTGTTAAGGAATTATATGCTATTGAAGGTGTAAGTACTGTAAATATAATAGCTCAAAATGGAGAAACAATAGGGTAGGTGAATAGTATGAAAAAAAGATTAATATCTATCTTTGTTTCAGCTATTACTATGTTTCAATTATCAGCTTGTAGCGTAGAAGCTCCTTCAAATATAGAAGGGCCTTCAGTAGAAGATTCATCAAATGTAGAGGCTACTAAAAAAGATGATAAAGTAAATAGAGTTATAGAAAAGGAAGGGGAGTTTGGATTCAATCTCCCTTTAGTCATAATAAATACTAATGGAATTAAGGTAGAAAAAGATACAGATATTTTTGGAGAAGTAGCTATTTACAATAATGAAGGAGAGATAAATTATTTATCAGATTCTCCAGAACTAGAAAGTAATGCAAGAATAAAGCTAAGGGGAAGCTCTTCTAAGCATTATCCTAAAAAGCAATTTAATCTTGAGCTTTTGAATAAGGATGGGGAAGAAAGAAATGAAAGAGTTCTTGGGATGTCTAAGGATTCTGATTGGATTTTTAATGCGCCCTTTGCAGATAAATCTTTAATGAGAAATTATTTAGCTTATAATGTTACAGGTCAATTTATGGAACATACTCCAAAGGCAAGATTTTGTGAAGTATTTATAATTGATGATGGAGCAACAGAACTAAAAAGCAATCATTATAAGGGTGTTTATGTAGCTATTGAAAAGATAAAAAGAAATGATGAAAGAGTAGATATAAGTAAAACAGATATCAGGATGGAGGAAACTAGCTTTATAGCTGCTAAGGATAGGGTAAAGGAAGGGGATGTTTTTTATAGAAATTATGGTTCTGAAACTTATCTTTATGATTATAGGATAGTAAATTCTTATCCTAAAGATCCAACTCCAGAACAAGCTAATTATATTACTAAGTGCATTAGTGAATTTGAAAGAGTTCTTTATTCTGATAAGTTTAAGGATAAGGGAGAAGGATATTCTAAATATATAGATGTAGATACATTTGTAGATTATTACATAGTAAATGAGTTTTTCAAAAATACTGATGCAGGTATTTTAAGTACTTATTTTTATAAGGATTTAGGAGATAAGATAAAAGCAGGGCCTATTTGGGACTTTAATGTTTCTATGGGTAATTATGAAGTGCCAGGTATAGATTATTTAGATCCAACAGGGTTTTATATGGCTCAAGCATCTTGGTTTGATAGGTTATTAGAAGATAAGGCTTTTGTATCAATGGTAGTTAAGAGATATAAGCTTTTAAGAAAAACTTATTTAAGTGATGAAAGCTTAGTAGAATTCATAGATGAGGGGGTAAATAAGCTAGGTGAGGCTGTAAATAGAAACTTTAATGTATGGCCAATTTGGATGTGTAATCAAGAGGAGCTATTTAGATTTAGACCTTTAGATTTTGCTCCTTTAAATAGTGACCCTAAGCTAATAGAAGATTATATGAATAAGCATAAATCTCTTTTAAAGAATACCGACAATAGGGCAAAAACCTATGAGGAGGAAATTTCTATGTTAAAGAAATTTATAACTAAAAGAGGTAAGTGGATGGATGAAAATATAGAAAGCTTATTTAAATTTACTGAGTAAGGAGGAGAGATAAATATGAAAAAGTTTTTAGCCTTTTGTGTAGCTATATTTATTCTTCTTATTACTGTAAATAAAACCTTTTTATTTAAGTTAGATACAGATATAAGGGCGATTTTTTTAGGTGAAGAAAAATCTGTTTATAAATTTAAAGCTGAAGGAAAAGACAT
>NZ_JBOFYU010000057.1:0-11000 GCF_051654825.1 Clostridium sp. | reverse complement strand
ATTTCGCTAAATATACATTTAGCGAAATTATATTAGTTGAACGAAATAAAGTTCTATGATATACTAATATCAAGGCTTTAAGAGGTTTTGGAGGTTAAAAATGAGCGAAAAACGAAATGATAAAACGAAATATGAAGATTTCGTATATTCTAGCGAAATACTAGATCTTTTAAATACGAAATTAACTATAAAAGATGAAGAAACTATAAGTAAAATGATAAAAAAGGTTCATGAAGAAAATCCAAATAAGGTATATTATTATATAATTAAAGATTTATATATTTTAGTTACTATATGCAATAAGACTACAAAGGAACTTGCTGAAATATATGATGTTGGAATAAGAAATATACAAATATGGTTAAAGGATTTAGGTATAAAGAAAAAAGTTGAAAAACCTAGATCTTTTAAAAAGAAAATCGTAAGAAAAACAGATTTAGATTCTGAAGAAAAAACAAATTTGAATTCTTTCAACTTTATAGATATTATTGGTAAGGATTTAGTTGAATCCGAAAATTTACCACAAAGCGTTAAGGAGTATTTTAATTATTTAGAAACTATTAAAGGAAAATCAGCAAATACCATTTCTGCTTATAAAGTAGATTTAACTTTATTCTTTAGATTTATGAAGGTTTATAAAGGTGAAGTTAGAGATCCTAAAACTGAATTTAAAGATATAGATATAAGCGATATAGATAAATACTTTATACGTAAAATTAAACTTACAGATATTTATGCTTTTTTATCCTTTCTTGAAAAACATCGTAATAACGGTTCATACGCCAGAGCCAGAAAAGTAGCTTGCTTAAAATCCTTCTATAAGTTCTTATATGGCAAAGCTAAAATAATAGATGAAAATCCTGCTTTAGATTTGGAATCACCTAAAATTAATAAAAGGCACCCTATTTATCTTACATTAGATGAAAGTATACACTTGTTAGAAAACTTAGATAAAAAAAATCATAATTACTATAGAGATTATTGTATATTAACTCTCTTTTTAAATTGTGGCTTAAGACTTTCTGAATTGTGTAGTATAAAAATAAATAAAATTAAAGGGGATACTCTTACTATTATAGGTAAAGGAAGTAAAGAACGAACTGTCTACTTAAACGATGCATCTATAAATGCTATAAATAATTATATGATGAATAGAGACGATTCTAAGGCTACTGAAGAAAATAAACAGTACTTACTACTCTCCTCTAGATATTTACCTATAAACAAGCGTACAGTTGAATTACTAGTAAAAAAACATATTAGATCATCTGGTATATCAAATGAAAAATATACACCTCATAAATTAAGGCATACTGCTGCTACTTTGATGTACAAATACGGTAATGTTGATATCAGAAGCCTTCAAGGAATTTTAGGTCATGAAAATATTTCAACTACTCAAATCTACACCCATATAGATGATGAGACATTAAGAGATGCGGTAAAATCTAATCCTCTTTCAAAAATCAAATAAGAACAAATGTTCGAGAGTGCTAAAAAGGGCATTTTTTAAGCTAAAATATATAGTAAATATAATAAAATACTATATATTTTAGCTTTTATTTGTATAAAAATGCTTTTTATTATAAAATGGTACTTTTACAATTAAAGAACATATGTTCTTTAATTAATTTTATATGTACTATAATAATTATTATGTAAAGTAATTCGATAAAGAAACTAAAAAATAGTTTCTTTATTATTTAATCTTAAGCTTTCTCACTCCTGGGAAAACTTCTTCAGTTAAATCTTCTAAATTTGCTTCATCAAAGAAATCTTCATCTTCTAAATATTCTATATGATCAAAAGCATCTATGTAATCACTTTCATCTCCATGATCTTTTAAGAATTCTTCTGCTGTTAAACACTCTTTTACTTCTTCAACTTTTTCTTCAGTAGATTCTACAGCTTTTATATATTCTTTCTCTAAATATTCATTTTCTTCAACTGTTTTTGCAATTTCTTCTATGTTTATAGCTCTTATATCTACTCCATCTTCCTCTAAACATTTTCCACAGTTGTCACAAATCTTTCTGCCGTATAAGTCGCAATAATCATCTTCGTTGTAATCTTTTTTATTCATGTAATCTCTCCTTACTATAAATAGTTAAATTAAATTATAACAAATGTAAGTATTTTTATCAATATTTAATAAAATAAGAACATAAGTTTAGAGAACGTAGGTTTGATATTCTATTAATATTGTGTTATAATAAATAATAACATTGAGAGGTGAAATAAATGACCGAAGTAAAAGATAAACAATTAGAAATTTATGAATTTTTAAAGTTATATACAGAAAATAAAGGCTATCCACCATCAGTAAGAGAAATTTGTGAGGCTGTTAATCTAAAGTCTACTTCTACTGTTCATGGCCATTTAAAAAGACTTGAGAAAAAAGGATTAATTAAGAGAGATCCAACTAAGCCTAGAGCTTTAGAAATAACTGAAAATATTACTAATAAAAAGGAAATGGTTAGTATTCCTATACTAGGTGGAGTTACTGCTGGTGTTCCTATATTAGCAACTGAAAACATAGAAGATACTTTCTTATTACCTATAGATTACATAAAGCATAACAAGGAATTATTTATGCTTAGAGTTATTGGTGAAAGCATGATTAATGCAGGAATTAATGATGGAGATTTAGCTATTATTGAGCAGACAAACACTGCTGCAAACGGAGAAATAGTTGTTGCTCTATTAGAAAATGATGCCACTATCAAAACATTCTATAAAGAAAATGATCATATTAGATTACAACCTGAAAATGATACTATGAATCCAATTATAGTTGACCAATGTTCTATTCTTGGAAAGTTAGTTGGATTATTTAGAGCATATTAGTTAATGTAGAGTCATATATTTAAATGTGACTCTATTTTTTTTATTTAAAAATAACTTTTATGTGAGGTAACTTCTTATGAAGATCTTAAATGAGACAAGCTCTACAGAAAATCTATTAGATGAGGCCTATCTTAATGACTACAAAAATATATGGGATAATAAATATATTTCATTTAAGTCTATTAGGACTATATTAAATGTTCTATTTACTTGTAGTTATGCATTTGGTTTAGGATATACAATATATTATTATCAAGATGGTTTATTTCATTTTATAAAAACATTCGGGCTATTATATTTAACTTTATTAATTTTAAATAAAGTTATAACAACACTCTTCCCTATTTTGTTTCTAGATAGTGAAAATACCTCTTTAGTTTATTCTTTTAAAAAGCCTATTTTTGATTATAAGTATTTAGGTTCATTAAGTAAGGTGAAGTTATTTTTAGTTTTATTTTTACCTTTTTTACTTTTTACATGTGTTCCTACAATAATTTCATTAGTTTCAGGTTTTAATATTTTCTTATATGCATTATCAGCATCAAGTATAATCTTTACTGGTGTAAATGCAATAAGCTTTGTAATTTTAATATTTAAACATAAGGAAGCTAATAACTTTTGTATAACTAATGCTGAAACATTAGTTATAAAGAGTGAAATCGCTTCTTGCTAATATAAAAAGGTGAATGATAAACATTCACCTTTTTATTATAATATTGAATTTAAAGCTATTAAAATTCCTATCTTTGCATGATCAAATGTTAATCCACCTTGAAGATAAGCTATATAAGGCTCTCTTATAGGAGCATCAGCTGATAATTCAATAGATGAACCTTGAATAAAGGCACCAGCTGCCATAATAACTTCGTCTGTGTATCCAGGCATAGCCCATGGCTCACATTCTACAAAGGAATCTATAGGTGATCCTTTTTGAATCCCCTTACAGAATTTAATTAAGCTATCCTTTTCTCCAAACTTTATAGCTTGAATTATATCACTTCTTCTATCTGTGTATTTTGGTAATACTTCGAAGCCTGCAAGTTCCATTATTCTAGCACAGAATACAGCACCTTTAACTGCTTCCATAGCTATATGAGGAGCTAAGAATAAACCTTGGTATAATTGTCTCATAACACCAAATGTTGAACCACACTCTCCTCCTATTCCAGGAGTTGTTAACCTATAACTTGCTTGTTCTACATACTCTCTTTTACCAGCTATATATCCTCCAGTAGGAGCTATTCCCCCACCAATGTTCTTAATTAATGAACCTGCTATTAAATCAGCTCCAACATCTGTAGGTTCTATAGTTTCTATTAACTCACCATAGCAATTATCTACAAATACCATTACATCATTTCTTAAGTTCTTAACAAAGCTTATTATCTCTCCTATTTGTGATACTAGAAATGAATTTCTCCAACCATATCCTGTACTTCTTTGGATATGAATTAATTTAATTGATTCATCAGATAAAAGTTCTTCTTTTATTTTTTCTAAATCAAAAGTTCCATTTACTAAATCAGCTTGCTTATATTTAACACCATATTCTCTTAATGAACCTATATTTTCTTTTCCACTAATACCTATTATATTATGTAATGTATCATATGGAGCTCCTGAAATAGCAAACATTGTATCGCCAGTTCTTAAATTCCCCATTAAGGCACAACCTATTGCATGCGTACCATTTACAAAATGAGGTCTAACTAAAGCAGCTTCAGTATTGAATACTCTAGCATACACCTTATCAAGCGTATCTCTTCCTATATCATCATATCCATATCCTGATGAATTTGTAAAATGAGAATCACTTATTCTTTCATCTTGAAATGCCTTTAGCACCTTTAATTGATTATATTCTCTAATTTCATCATAGATTTTAAATTGCTCTTCTACATCATTTAAAGCTTTACTATATAAATCAATAGTTTCATCTTTAAAATTGTATGCTTTTTTAATTAATTCTTCTGTAACTTTTAACATAACTAATTAATCACTACACTTAAAAATGTAGCTCCTCCTCTCGGTATCCTTTATTATTCTATATGATAATAACATAATTTCATTATTAGCACACTATAAAAATTTATATATACAAAATCTACTTTATGTAATATGAGTTTTTATGTATTAAAAAAATTATATGCAAATTGTAACTTGGATGTTCTATTATAAAAAAAGAAAGAAGCAGGTTTTCGCTTCTTTCTCATTTTAGTTATCTTGAAATAAAATTGCTCTATTTGGAGTAATTGTAGTAATTGCATGTTTATATACTAACATTTGCTTTCCATCTGAATCTAAAATTACAGTAAAATTATCAAAACCCTTAACAAAGCCTCTTATTTGAAAGCCATTAGTTAAATGAATTGTTACTTGAATATTATTTTTTCTTGCGCCATTCAAAAATATATCTTGTAAATTATTAGAATTCTTATTCAATTATTCTCCTCCTTATGTTTATTATTTCAAATCCTCTACAATTATATTGAAAATTTCTTCATCACTTAAAATATCTTTATTTAAGATATTAGCTCTAGGATCTCTTTTAAACCAAGTAATTTGTCTTTTAGCATAATTTCTAGAACCTTGCTTAACCATTTCAATAGCAGTTAAAAGTGGAATAGATTTTTCATAATAATATAGAATTTCTTTGTAGCCAATACCCTGCATTGACTGCATAGATGAATTATAGCCCATTTTAATTAATTTTATACACTCATCTAATAAGCCTTTTTCCATCATTATATCTACTCTTTTATTAATACGGCTATATAGCTTTTCTCTATTCATATTTAATACGAAGTAATGAACATCATATTTTCCGTTATAAAACTCATCTCCTGCATTAAATGAACTAAAAGGCTTTCCTGTTAGCTTGTAAACTTCTAAAGCCCTTATAACTCTTTTTCTATTATTAGCATGAATATTATTATAGCTTTCTTCATCTATATCCTTTAGCATATTATGAACATATTCATTTCCATGCTCTTCTGCAAGTAAGTCTAATTCATTTCTATATGAATCATCGCTACCAGCCTCTGTAAAGCTCATATTACATGTAAGAGCATTTATATATAGTCCAGTGCCACCAGTTAAAATAGGTAGCTTACCACGTGAAATAATATCATCTATAGATTTTTCAGCCATTTCCTTATAATCTGATACAGAAAATGGAGTTCCAGGATCTACTACGTCTATCATATGATGTTTTACTCCATCCATTTCCTCTATCGTTATCTTTGCTGAACCAATATCCATATGTTTATATATTTGCATTGAATCTGTCGAAACTATTTCTCCATTTAATTCCTTTGCTAACCTTATAGATAGTTCTGTTTTTCCAACAGCTGTAGGTCCTGCTAACACTAATACTTTATGTTTCATTATTTCTCCTTAAATTTATACAATTCTTCTAAATTTCTTATCTAAATCATAATTAGTAAATTTTATTATTATAGGTCTTCCATGTGGACAATGGAATGGATCATTTATATATCTTAAATCTTCTAATAGTTTATCCATTTCAGCTTCTGTAAGCTTATCATTAGCTTTTACAGCAGCTCTACAAGCCATAGAAGATATTTTGTTATACTTAACTTCTGATGTTTTACCAGAACCTAGAGATTTTACATTATAAAGAATATCTAAAAATAGATTTTTAGCATCTAGCTTTCCTAAGAAATAAGGAACTTCCTTTAAGGCTACAGTATTCCCTCCAAAATCTTCTATAATAAAGCCTGCATTTTTAAATATATCTATATTTTCTTCATAGTAACAATAATCATCCATATTTAAGTGGATTAATGTAGGTACTAATAATGGTTGTATTATTATACTTCCCTCTTCAATATCCTTTAAATACTTTTCAAAAAGTATTTTTTCATGAGCAGCATGTTGATCTACTATATATAAAGTATCATCATATTCAGATAAAATATAAGTTTTATTAAATTGACCAATTACTTTTAGCTTAGGGAACTTTGCAGTTTTTTCCGAAGCTTTAACTTGTGTAGGTAATTCCTCTGTTGAATTAGTCTCCTTTACTATAAATTCAGTAGTGCTATTTAAAGTATTATAACTTGAATTAATAGTGCTTGGTATAGAAGTCTTATCTTCAATTAAAACCTCTTCTTTTGCTATAGAGACTATTGGTGAAATATCCTCCTTCATAGTTAAGAGTTTTTTATAAATATCTTCTTCTTTTTTTATGCTTTCTTCTAGGTTAATAGATTCTAATGCTGGAGTATATTTTACCTTTGCCTCTTCTTCTATTGCTTCAGATAAAGTGATAGCTATGTTATTTGGTGATTCTCCCATAAAATCCATGTTAAACTCAATTTTTTCTATATCATTAACAGCTTCAAAGGGTGAATCATTAATTTCCTCATTAGGAAGCTGGAATGTATTTATTAAAGATTCCTTAAAAGCACCATGTACAGAATCAAAAACTCTTTTAAATACTGCTCTTTCTTCTTTAAACTTTATTTCTGCCTTTGTTGGATGTATGTTTACATCTACAAATTCAGGATAAACTTCTATAAATAATACAAAGAAGGGAAACTTACTTACAGTAGCAAAGGATTTAAATGCATTTTCCACTGCTGCTACAATAGTTTTATTCTTTATATATCTTCCGTTAACAAAAATAGTTTGATTATTTCTAGATCCCTTAGCTATTTCTTCTTTTCCTATGTATCCATGTAATGATATTGCATCATCATGAGCTTCAAAGTAAATTAAGTTATCGCTTATAGTCTTGTTGTATATAGTTCTTATTACATCCTTTAAATTATCACTTCCAAAGGTATGTAAAAGTTTTTTTCCATTACTATATAATTTAAATGATATGTCAGGGTTTGATAAAGCAATTCTACTTATAATGTCATTTATTAATGCACCTTCCCTAGATAATGTCTTTAAAAACTTTTTTCTAGCAGGAACGTTGAAAAATAAATCACGCACTTCTATAGTAGTTCCCTTATTCATTCCTACATCATTAGTAGATATAAATTCTCCACCTGAAATTTGAACTTCTCTTCCAAATTCCTCTTCTTCTGTTTTACTTTTTAATGTTACCTTTGCTACTGAGGCTATAGAAGGTAATGCTTCTCCACGGAAACCTAAGGTATTAATTGAATATATGTCTTCAACAGCCCTTATTTTAGAAGTAGCATGAGGTAAAAATGCTTTTTCTACATCTTCTCTATGTATTCCATCACCATCATCTATAATTCTTATTAGGCTAGTTCCACCCTCTTCTATTTCTATAGTAATGTTTTTAGAATTTGCATCTATTGAATTTTCAACTAATTCCTTAACAACAGATGAAGGTCTTTCTACTACTTCACCAGCTGCAATCTTATTAGATGTATGTTCATCTAACACATTTATTCTTTTCATGCTATTATCACCTAGTTATTTAAATTTTTTTGATTCTAAAACTAATTTATATAATACATTCATAGATTCTAATGGAGTTAATCCCATTACGTCTATTCCTGCAATTTCATTTAGTAATGCATCTTTTTCTATCATAGTAAAGTCTAATTGATAATTAGGCTCATCTTCCTTTATAGCAGAAGACTTAGACTTCTTTTCTTCTTCTTTTTTAACTTCTTTTTCTATATTTGATTTAGGTTCTTCTATTGATTGTTCTTTTGATTGTTCTTTCTCTTCTACAATATCAGGAGCTACTTCCTTTTGAACATGATGTGAAACTATTTCTAAAGGCTTTTCTCCTTCTAATGATTCTAAGATATCTTTAGCTCTACTTATTACATCTTCAGGTAAGCCTGCTAATTTTGCAACTTCTATACCATAAGATTGATCTGCTCCACCTTCTACTATTTTACGTAAGAAAATTATAGTATCCTCTACTTCAGTAACCGCTACTGAGTAATTCTTAACTCCTGGTATTACACCTTCTAGCTTAGTTAACTCATGGTAGTGTGTAGCAAATAATGTTTTACATCTTAAAGCATTATTTTTGCATATATATTCTATTACTGACCAAGCTATACTAAGTCCATCATAAGTAGAAGTTCCTCTTCCAACTTCATCTAGTAAAACTAAGCTATTATGTGTAGCATTTTTTAAGATGTTTGATACTTCCCACATTTCTACCATAAAAGTAGATTTTCCACCAGCTAAGTCATCTGATGCCCCTATTCTAGTAAAGATTTTATCGCATACAGAAATATTAGCTTCTTTAGCAGGAACAAATGAACCTATTTGAGCCATTAAAGTAATTAAGGCTACCTGTCTCATATAAGTAGACTTACCTGCCATATTAGGCCCTGTAATTAATAATAATTGATTATTTGTATTATCTACTATAGTATCATTAGAAACAAACTCTCCATTTCCTAATACCTTTTCTACTACAGGATGTCTTCCCTCTGTTATATTTATAATTCCCTCTTCATTTAATGAAGGCTTAATATAGTTATTTTCTACTGCAATTAAAGCTAAAGTAGATAAAGAATCTAGGTTACCTATAATCCTTGCACTTTTCTTTAATCTTGCTATTTCCTTTTCTACAGAATCCCTTAAATTTAAGAATAATTCATATTCTAAATTAATAAGCTTTTCTTCTGCACCTAATATCTTTTCTTCCATTTCCTTAAGCTCTTGAGTAATAAATCTTTCTGCATTAGCTAAGGTTTGCTTTCTTATATATCTTCCTTCTGGAATAGAACTATAGTTAGCACGAGAAATTTCTATATAGTAACCAAATACTTTGTTGTAACCAACCTTTAAAGATCTAATTCCAGTAAATTCTCTTTCTTTATTTTCTAAAGAAGCAATCCATTCCTTACCATTAAGCTTTGCTCCTCTTAATTCATCTACTTCTTTGCTATATCCATCCTTAATTATATTTCCTTCCTTTATAGTTATAGAAGGATCATCTAAAAGTGAATTTGCTAGCAAATCTTTTATATCAGCAAGCTCATCTAATTCCTCAAACCATTCTTTTAATAATGGTGAAGAACAATTAGCTAATTGAGCTTTAATAAAAGGTAATTTTTCTAATGATGATTTTAAAGAAACTAAGTCCTTAGCATTAACATTTTGATTAGAAATTTTACCAACAATTCTTTCTATATCATATATTTCCTTTAAGGAATCTCTTAAGTCTTCATTGAAATACATATTAGAGAATAACTCTTCTACACTATCTAATCTTTTTTGTATTTCTGACTTTATAATAAGAGGTTCCTCTATCCATTTTCTAAGAACTCTTCCTCCCATAGAAGTAGCTGTTTTATCAAGTACCCATATAAGACTTCCCTTTTTAGATTTTTCCTTTAAGCTTTCTGTAAGCTCTAGGTTTCTTCTTGAACTACTATCTATAGTCATATAATTTACTATGTCATAGGATTCTAATAAGTTAATATTAGTTAAGCTCATTTTTTGTGTATCATATATGTATTTAAGTAATACTGCTGAAGCCCTTTTAGAAGTTTCAGTTAAGCCTACTACTTCTGCTTCACTAAATTGGTTAAATAGCTCTTCATCGCTGCAATAACATTTATTTAAATCTCTCTTTGTAAATAAAGAAGAGGTAATTGATTCTATATCCTTTATTAAACTTTCACTTACATTATTATCTATTAATATTTCCTTTGGATTAACCTTAGAAATTTCATCTAACAATGTTGATTTAGCCTTTAAGAATGATGTTGATTTAAATTCTCCAGTAGATATATCAGAGAAAGCTAATCCCATATATCCATCCTCTTCATATATAGAAATAATGTATGTATTTTTATATTCACTATCTTTTGTTTGCTCTACATATGTACCTGGAGTAATTACCTTAACTACATCTCTTTTAACTATTCCCTTTGAGGCAGATACGTCTTCAACTTGCTCACATATAGCTACCTTATATCCATTAGCTACAAGTCTTGATATATATCCAGTTGAGGCATGAAAAGGAATTCCACACATAGGGGCTCTTTCTTCTAAGCCACAATCTCTACCAGTAAGAACTAACTCAAGCTCTCTCGATGCAGTTTTAGCATCATCAAAAAACATTTCATAAAAATCTCCTAGTCTAAAAAAGACTATACAATCCTTATAGTTTTCTTTTATTTCAAAATATTGCTTCATCATAGGTGTTAAAGCCAAATAAAATCATCTCCTTT
>NZ_JBOFYU010000056.1:0-7236 GCF_051654825.1 Clostridium sp. | reverse complement strand
TATAATATAGCAGGTAGTTTCTTAGGACTAAGTTATTATGAGTATTTTAATGATAAGAGTAAAAATAGAGAAAGTATTTTAACAGAATATAACTTTAACTAGGTTTAGAAATATAAGAAAAAAATAAAGGATAGTTTATCTATCCTTTATTTTTTCCATATCTATAATTTCTATAACACCACGTGAAAGCTTAACGATACCTTGTTTTTCAAAATGTTTAAGCATACGAGATACTACTTCACGTGCTGTTCCTAAATCTTTTGCAATTGTATTATGAGTAGTGGTAATAGTATTAGAGTTAAAATTTAATAAATAATCTATTAACCTTTTATCAAAACTTGAAAATACTATTTGTTCTATTATCCATATAACTTCTGACATTTTAGATTGAGTTACTTGTAATATGTATTTTTGAAATTCAATATTATTTTTTTGAAGAAAATCTAAATAATGACTAGGTAATACTATAACTTCAGTATCTATGATTGCTTCAATATTAACATTGAAATTTATATTATTAAAAATGCAAGAGGCTGTAAAAATACAAGAGTCTCCATCTAATAGTGTATAGAGAGTTATTTCTTTACCGTCGGGAGAATTTAAAAAAGCTCTCAAACTTCCACTTAAAACTACTAATAAACCACTACATTCATTTTGAGTTATATAAGAAAATTGATTACTTTTAAAAGTTGTACGAAAAGCATGTTTATTGAAATTTTCCTGCTCTTCTATATTTAATTTATTATAAAAAGGAATAGTATTTTGTAAAAAATTGACATCGGATTTTGCTAACATAAATGGTCTCCTAACAATATATATAATAAATAAACTATACAATAAGAAATAATATTATTATGTGACTTTATCACTTTTAATATTTACATCTTACTATATAATAAAATCAAATTAAAGATAAGATTAAAGGAGGAAAGAAAATGAAGAAAAATAATTGGATAAAAGGAGCAATAATTTTAGGGATTTCATTTTTTATAGCAGTTTTATTAGTTAAACCAATAGGTGTATCAACTCAGTTTTCAGTTTTATCTGGAATCATTCATAGCTCAATAGATAAGGATGTAATAGTAGAGGATTCAAGTAGAGAAAGTGGATACAAGAGTACAAATGCGTATTACGACAAATCAGAAGGAAAGCTTGCAAAAAATATAAAGCATCCTTTAAATTATGACTTTATGTTTGTATTAGCAATACCAGTAGGTGGATATTTAGGATATTTATTTTTAAGAAAGAAAGAACAAGAGGGCGAGGTTGATGAGGATAAAGATATTAATGCTTGTTCCTTAGATGATAATAAAAAAGGATTTATAAAAACATATGCTCCAAGCTTTTTAGGTGGATTCTTATTACTATTTGGTGCAAGAATGGCAGATGGATGTACTAGTGGTCATATGATGAGTGGAATGATGCAAGGAAGTGTAAGTGGATATTTCTTTGCAGCAGCAGTTTTCGGAACAGCAATTCCAACTGCATTAATAGTTAAAAAAATGAAGAAGGCAAAATAGGAGGTTAAGTATATGAATATTTTTTTAGCAATTTTACTTGGTGGTTTCTTTGGATTTGCATTATCTTATGTAGGGGCTACAGGTTTTAGAAATATATTAAAGATGTTAAGATTAGAGGATTTATCTTTAGCTAAGATAATATTATTTGCAATAGGTTTATCAAGTGTTTTACTTTCAATATCAGCAATGTTAGGGATTTTTGATATATCTCATTTAAGTGTTAAAACGATGAACTTAGGTGTTATAATAGGTGGATTATTATTTGGAATAGCATTTGGTGCTGTTGGAACTTGCCCAGGAACTTGTGTTGGAGCAATAGGTAGTAATGGAGTTAAAAAAGCTATTTCTGCTATAATTGGAGGTTTACTAGGTGCATTTACATTTTCATTATCTTATGGGTATTTTAAAGACTTAGGTTTATTTGATACATTAAATATGGGAAAACTAACATTATTTAATATATCAGAAAAATTTCCATCAGTATTTAATGTAGGATTTATAGGATTATTAATTGTAGGAATTTTATTTATGATAGTAGGGTATGTACTTCCTAAACAAATATTAAAAGATTAAGATTAAAAATTATTATAAAGCAGTAGTTACAGTTAAATTTGTAGCTACTGCTTTTATTTTTATATTAAATGGTAAATTATTTTATGGCAAATTTTTCAAAAGAATATAAAAGAAAATTTAATTTTATATAAAAAATATTAATTTATAATATTAAATAATAAATTTACATAAGTTTGATTTTGACGAATTGTTTAATAAATACAATAAAAATTATTAATTTGTTAATAAAAATTGACATTTAAGATTAAATGATATAAAGTATACATATATTGTTAATAAAGTAAAAATAAGCAATAAGCAAATTTCTAGCAAGACTAGAAGATTAAAGGGGGACGTTAAATGAATAAGGGAGCAAAAAAACTAATAGCAATATTAGCTTTAACAGGTATGCTATCGACAAACATATCTTCAATGTCAACATTTTCTGTACAAGCTGATGAGAAAGGAAATATTGAAAAGATATTACTTTCTTTAAGTGATGAGGAAAAACAAGCACTAGATTTTATAGAGGCTTCAGAAGAAAATACAGGGCTATTATTAAATGATAATGTTAACTTAGACAGTGATGAGGACTTAACTGTAATAGTTGAATTTAATCAAAAACCAGCAGAAATATCTATTCTTGAAGGTAAGATACAGGGGAAAATGCTTGCATTACAAGATGAGGAAGAAAAAGTAGAAGATGCACATGAAAAAATGACTAAGCATATACAAAATATGTTTAAAATTAAGACATATAGTGGGGCATCAAATTATATAGAATATAGCTATAAAAAAGTATTTAATGGAATGGCTGTAAAAGTTCCTGCCAATAGGGTAGAAGAACTTTTAGAATGTGATGTAGTAAAAGCTATTTATAGTGAAGAAGTAATAGAAATAGACCCAATTTTAGAAGTAAACGAAACAGAATCAGATGTTAATTTAAGAAGTGTTGATTCTGATGAAATAGGGGTTGAAAAACTTCATAGTGAAGGAATAAGTGGAGAAGGAATAAAAGTAGGTGTTTTAGATACAGGAATTGATTATAATCATCCAGATTTAAAGGCTGTTTATAGAGGTGGATATGATTATGTAGATAAAGATAATGATCCTATGGAAACTACTTATGATGATTGGTTAGCATCAGGTCAACCAGAAGTAAATTCAAATGGAAATAAGTATTACACAAATCATGGTACACATGTTTCAGGTATAATTGCAGGGCAAGGAACTAATGAAAGTGATTATGCAAAAGAAGGTGTAGCACCTGATTCAGAACTTTATGTTTATAGAGTATTAGGTAAGTATGGTTCAGGATATTCAACAGATATTATAGCAGCTATAGAACAGTCTGTTATAGATGAAATGGATGTTATCAACTTATCATTAGGGGCTAGTACTAACAATCCATTATATCCTACAGGTATTGCTGTAAACAATGCAGTATTATCAGGTGTAGTAGCTGTAGTTTCAGCAGGTAATAGTGGGCCAAACACATATACTTTAGGTTCACCAGGAGCGTCAGCTTTATCACTTACAGTAGGAGCAAGTGATATTCCAATGGATATACTTACTTCAGTAGCAAATATAGTTAATGCAAATGGAGAAAGCTATGATTTAAGATTAGTTGGAAAGCATATTAAAGAAAATCCAGAAGATTTAGGTGGACAAGAACTTTCTATTGAATATGTAGGAAATGGTGGGCCAATAGGATATGAAGGTAAAGATGTTAATGGAAAGGTAGTTATTGCAGATAGAGGTGTATATGCATTAACAGATATAACAGCAATTGCAAGAGCTAATGGAGCAGTAGCTGTATTATTAGTAAATAATACAATCGGGCATGTATCAAATTACGTTGGAGAAGATAAAGGTTTTGTACCAATGTTTTCTATAACTCAAGAAAATGGTATAGCTCTTAAAGCTTTATTAGAATCTAATAAAGAAATAAAAATTTCTTTTGATTCATTTGCTATAGATAAAACAGAAGGAGATAAATTAGCTAGCTTTAGTTCAAGAGGTCCAGTTACAAAGACTCATGATATAAAGCCAGAAATAGTTGCACCAGGAGTTTCAATATCCTCAACAGTTCCTTCTTATATGGCAGGACCAGAATCAATAGGAAACTATGAGTTTGCTTATAGCAAATTAAATGGTACTTCTATGTCAGCACCTTTTGCTGCTGGTGTTGCAGCATTAATGCTACAAGAGAATAAAGATTTAACTCCAATGGAACTTAAAACTAAGATGATGAATACAGCAGACCCTATGAATGGTGACTATAGTGTTTATGAAATAGGACCAGGAAGAGTAAATGCTTATGACGCAGTTAAAACAGAAATGAATATAACAATATCAGATGTAGTAACTGTTGATAATGGTGAAAATGGAGATATTGAAATTCAAGATGGAGATTTAAACTTTGGTGTTCTTACTGATGTTGGAAATAACATAGTTAAGGAAAAAGTTATAAATATTGATAATAGTGGTTCAGAAGCTAAGAACTTTAAAGTAGAAGTAATTCAAAATAAGAATGTGGGACTAGCTAAGGATTGGGAAAGTAATGGAGTTTCACTTAGTCATGAACAAACAATTTCAGTTGATGCTAATAGTGTTTTAGATTTAAATGTAGCTATTAATATTCCAAGTGAAGCAGAATTAGGTGTTTATGAAGGCTGGATAGTTTTAGTAAATGAAGCTAATGGTGAAGAAGATTATAGAATACCATTTGCAGCTACTAAATCAGAAAAGATAACTAATAAAATGTATATGGACCTTGATAAAATTGCTACACCAATAGGATATTATAGTAGATATATAGTTGGAGCATCAAGTATTTTCTTCTCATTAGTAGATCCTGTAAAAGCAATGACATTTACAATTGTAGATGGAAATACTGGTGAGGAATTTGGATATTTTGGTTCACTTAATACAAATGGAATATCACCAGGATTATTATATAGAGTAGATGGATTTAATGGAATGTATTTACCTATAACAGATGATGAAAATAATCCAATTGCATATGAAGCAGAAAAATTAAATACAGGTAATTATAAATTAAGATTAAGAACATTAACTACAAAGGGAGAAATTTTAGAAACAGACTTTGCATTTTATGTTGATAATAAGCTTCCTGAAGTGAAAGAATTAAGTATTGATACTGAAAATGGACCTTTAGATTTAACAGGAGTAGATATTTATGAGTATGATCCAGTTTCAGAAAAGACTATTCCAGTTTCAGCAAAATTTTATGATGAAGATTTAAATAAGATATTAGAAGCTAATATAGATCCTTTCTCAAGACCAAGTTTTACAAATTATTATGGAATACAAGTAACAGGGTCTACTGCAAAAGTTACAGCTGAAAGAGATGGAACAGTAACAGGAACTTTAGCACCATCTCCAATGAAAAATATAACAGCAACTGAAATACAAGCAGTTGATGCAACAGGAAATACTTCAATTAATGATGTAAGAACTGTTTACTTTGTTAAGAAGGGAACTAAGTATGTTTCATTAAAACCACAGAAAAAGACTTATAAAGATAATGAAACACCAACAATAGACTTAACAGTAAATAATGCTACTGATGTAAAAGAAGTTAATTTTGAGTATAGATTAAAAAATCATCTTGCAGAATTAGTTGAATTTAATTTATTACCAGAGTATCAAGATAAGGCTACATTAACTTATACAACAGATGTTGATGATGATAATATGCTAAATATTAAAGGGAAAATAGTATTTAATGAAGCATTAACCACTGTAGATGGTGGAGCTAAGGTAGCACAATTTACATTAAAGAATAAAGTAGATTTTTGGTATAATAGTACTATATCTATCACAGGTACTTCAAAGTACACTAATTCTAATGGAGAAACAGTAAAAGTTGACACAGCATCACCTTCATATAGAAGAGAACCAGAATCTATAAAGGTAAGAATGGAACCTTATTGGGCAGAAGGTTTAACATTTGAGGTAAGTGGAATTATAAGACCAACTTTAGGTGATTCCTTCGATTATTCAACAGTAGGTTTAGAAACACATGCAGTAGATAGAGATGGAAATAAGTTTGAGACATTCTATGATACTCAAGCTAAAAGATATGTATTTACAGCACCACTAGAAAATAAAAAATATGATGTAACTTATAACCTTCCAGGTCACTTTACAGTATATAGAGAGCTTACTATAGATAGAGTAGATCAATTGGGAATAGGATATTATCAAGAAATGAGCTTTGAAAGAGCAATAGCTGGTGATGTTAATAAAGATGAAGTAATAGATATCAATGATGCAATTGCAATAAAAGATAATTATTTAAGTAATCTTAGAGCGGCAGATATTAACTTTGATGGTGTAGTTGATATGAATGACTTACAATATGTAATAGATAATTTTGGAATAAAGAATCCAACAGCTACAGAAACTCCAGAGCCTGTTTTAGAAAAAGATGGAGTAACTATTGAAAGCATTAAAAGTGAACTTGAAAATGGTGTTACAATAGTAGCAAACAAAGCAAGTAATATTAAAGCTAATGCTAGTAATACAAGTGTATCATTAACTTGGGATGCACCAGTTAGTGGAGTTGGAGTAACTGGATATACTATTTACAAAGATGGTAAAGAAGTAGAAACAGTTAAGGCAGGAACTACTAATTATATAGTTGAAAATTTAAAGGCAAATACTATATATGGATTTAAGGTAGTAGTTAAATACTCAGATGGCACAGTATCTAAGCCTATTTCAACAAATATAAGAACTAACAAATAATTATAATAAAAATCCTCTGCAATAAAATGCAGGGGATTTTTTATTTGAATTTATTTTTAATATTAGCCTGGAGCAAGTTGAAAATTTAAAAAATAGTTTTGTTAGAAATTTGTAAGGTTTATATAAAGAAGTTTGTAATATTATAAAGTTAAAATATAAGTATAGGGAGAAAAAGATAAACTTTATTTCTTATATATTATAAGAGTAATAAAAATACATGTTATAATTATTACGCAAAATTTAATTAAATAAAGACCAGCTAATAATAGTCAAGTAAAATAATAAAAAATATTTTTATTAAAAAATTGTATAACAAATAAACCATTTTAAAACACGAATGGTTACAAATTATGGATATTATTAAGCGACGTTAGTTAGAGATTTATTT
>NZ_JBOFYU010000055.1:0-13405 GCF_051654825.1 Clostridium sp. | reverse complement strand
TAATGTTTCTATTACCTTTAAAGCTACTGTTAAATTTATACTTTGATGTTCTCCAAGTAAAGGTAAATCAATTATATATTTATTATTATCTAAAGTTACCTTTACCTTTTGAAAAGGCTTACTTCCTTTATTTATTTCTATAATTTCCGTATTACTTTCATTTATAATAATTAACTCTGAAGATTCCTCTTTACATTTATCCATAATTACATTTAAAACTTTTTCTTCTTGAGGATAAATAACTACCGGAGTCTTTTCTTTTATTATTCCTGCCTTTTCCTTAGCAATACCTTCTAATGAGTCTCCTAAAATATTTATGTGGTCATAACTTATAGAGGTAATAACTGAAACTATTGGAGTAATGACATTAGTTGAATCTAACCTACCGCCTAACCCTACTTCTACTATAGCAAAATCAACCTTTTCATTATAAAAATATAAATACATTAAAGCTGTTATAATTTCAAATTCGGTAGGATGATTAAAACCTTCCTCTATTACTTTATCTACAGCACCTTTTATTTCATCCATTAAAGAACCTAAAACCTCTTTTTCTATATTAGTTTCATTTATTTGAATTCTTTCTTCAAATTCCTCTAAAAATGGTGATGTGTACATTCCAACCTTATAGCCTAATCCAATTAACATTCTACTAATCATTGCAGTAGTTGAACCCTTACCATTTGTTCCTGCTATATGAATTACCTTTAGTTTATTTTGTGGATTACCTAGGATTTCTAATAATCTATAAGTTCTTTCTAACCCATAATTAGAACCAAAATTTCCTACTGCTGTTATATACTCCATTGCTTGTTTATATCTCATTTCTTCTCCTTTATCTCTATGTATTTTAAGATATATTAAGATAAATTTATTTTAATGTCAATAATCTTCTATTTATAAATACACTAAGGGCCCTAGTAAAAACTAGAGCCCTTAATGCCTTTTATCTTTGGATCCTTTATCTTAAATATTATCCATGAATTTATTATATCACATAAATCAAAAAATGTCTTATAATTTTTCAAAATAAATGTAGCTTTTTAAAATAAAATAATGTTTTTTGTTGTATAGCATTTTATTTATTTTTAAAGCGTAATAAAGTTATAAATTATTTGTAATTTTTTATTGTTGTATAGCGAATTACAATAATAATTTAATCTACTTTAATGTATCTATTCTTACTAAAACTGCATCAAGCATCTCTTGATATTTAACTCTTTTTTCTTTTTCTGCATCTATTACTGCCGCTGGAGCTTTAGCAACAAACCCTTGATTAGAAAGCTTTTTATCAATTCTTTCTACTTCACCTTGAAGCTTTTTAAGTTCTTTGTTTAATCTATCTAATTCTTTTTCTTTATCTACTAGGTCTAGTAAAGGCATAAATAATTCTCCACCCTTTACAACTAGTGATACTGCATTTTCTGGAACATTAGCTTTATCTTCTATAAATGTAACTTCTGAAGCTGACGCTAACTTTTCGATGTATCCTACACCTGCTTCAAATGCATCCTTTGCCTCTCCAGTAATATAGCTAATTACATTAGCTTTTCTTGAAGGTGGTACATTCATTTCAGCTCTTACATTTCTTAATCCCTTTATTGCTTCAATAACATAAGACATATCTTTTTCAGCCTTTTCATCCTTTAAATCTTCATTAAATTCTGGCCATGCTGATATTGTTATTGATTCACCTTCAGTTAAAGTAGTGAATATTTCTTCTGTTATAAATGGCATTACAGGGTGTAATAATTTTAATCCTGTACTTAATACAGTGTAAAGTACATTATAAACTATTCCCTTTTGCTTTTCATCATCACCATAGAATACCGGCTTAACAAGTTCTATATACCAGTCACAGAATTCAGTCCACATGAAATCATAAACCTTTTGAAGAGCTATTCCTAGTTCAAATTTTTCCATGTTTTCTGTAACTTCTTTAACAAGTGTATTTAAATGAGATAATATCCACTTATCTGCTAAGCTATAATCTGTAGAATCCTTATACTTATTCATTACTTCTCTATCAAGGTTCATCATAACAAATCTTGAAGCATTCCAAATCTTATTAGCAAAGTTTCTTGCTGCTTCAACCTTTTCAGGGAAGTATCTTATATCATTTCCAGGCGCATTACCTGTTATTAACATAAATCTTAAAGCATCTGCACCGTAAGTATCTATAACTTCTAGTGGATCTACTCCATTTCCTAATGATTTACTCATTTTTCTTCCTTGTGAATCTCTTATTAATCCGTGAATTAATACAGTTTCAAAAGGAGTTTCTCCCATGTTATGCATTCCTGAGAATACCATTCTAGCTACCCAGAAGAATATAATATCATATCCTGTAACTAAAACATTTGTAGGATAGAAGTATTCTAAGTCTTCTGTTTTATTTGGCCAACCTAAAGTTGAAAAAGGCCATAATGCTGATGAGAACCATGTATCTAAAACGTCATTTTCTTGTCTGATGTTTGTAGAACCACATTTAACACATGCATTTGGTGCATCCTCTTGAACCATCATTTCTCCACATTCTTCACAGTAGAATACTGGAATTCTATGTCCCCACCATAATTGTCTTGATACACACCAATCTTGAATGTTTTCCATCCAGTTAAAGTATGTTTTATCAAATCTTTCAGGTACAAACTTTGTATCTTTATTTCTAACAGCATCAATTGCAGGTTTTGCAAGTGATTCCATTTTAACATACCATTGCTTTGATGTTATCGGTTCTATTATAGTTCCACATCTATCATGTGTTCCTACATTATGTGAGTGGTCTTTAATCTTAACTAATAACCCTTGTTCATCTAAGTCCTTTATCATTTGCTTTCTAGCTTCATATCTATCTAATCCCTTGTATTTTCCACCTAAGTGATTAATACAACCATGATCATCCATTACTCTTATTTCTTCAAGACCGTGTCTCTTACCTACTTGGAAGTCATTTGGGTCGTGAGCTGGAGTTATTTTAACTGCTCCTGTTCCAAATTCAATATCAACATAGTCATCACCTATTATAGGAATTACTCTATCTGTTAAAGGTAATGATAAAGTTTTTCCAATTAAGTGCTTAAATCTTTCATCATTTGGATTAACAGCTACTGCTGTATCTCCTAATAATGTTTCCGGTCTAGTTGTAGCTATTTCTAAATATCCTGATCCATCAGTTAATGGATAGTTTATGTGCCAGAAGTTTCCTGCATGTTCCTTGTACTCTATTTCAGCGTCTGATATAGCTGTTGTACATTTAGGACACCAGTTAGTTATTCTATTACCTTGGTAAATTAAACCTTCATTATATAACTTAACAAACACGTGTCTAACTGCTTTATTAAGATTTTCATCCATTGTAAATGCTTCTCTTGTGAAATCAGCTGAACATCCCATTTTCTTAAGCTGCTTTCTAATAGTAGCTCTATACTTATCTGACCATTCATATACCTTTTCAAGGAATGCTTCTCTTCCCATTTCCTTTTTAACTAATCCTTGCTTTAGAAGTTCATTTTCAACCTTTACTTCAGTAGCAATACTAGCATGGTCTTGACCCGGTAACCATAAAGTACAATATCCTTGCATTCTTTTAAATCTTATTAAACTATCTTGAAGTGTATTATCTATAGCATGCCCTAAGTGAAGTTGGCCTGTTATATTTGGTGGTGGCATAACTATTGAAAATGGCTTTTTACTTTTATCAACAACAGGAGTAAAGTATTTCTTTTCCTCCCATGTTTTATAAATCCTTTCTTCGAATTCTTTAGGATCATATGTTGTAGCTAAATTTTTAGTTTCTGACATCTGTCTTCCTCCATTTGTATATTAGAAGCAATAATAAAAAGTGACTTAAAGTAAAATTTACTAAATATATAATCAAATAATATTTTATGTTAATATTTTTTATATGGTTGAAGGCTCATATATTTATATTTTTATAACTTAAAATTTTTTTGATAATATATAAAAGGCACCTAAATATGTATTTTTCATTATTTAAAGCTAATGTATATTAAGTATAATTTGAAGGTTCATACTTAAATATAGGTTCATATAATTAAATTTAGTTTTTATTTAAAATAAATTAGCATTAAATAATTATAAATAAAAAAAGCCTTCATCACAAAAGGACGAAGACTCGCGGTACCACCTTTTTTCCCTTTTATAATAGAAATCTACTATAAATACGGACACTTATAATTTAACGACCAAGAAAGCCGCCTTTGCCTACTTAATTTCAACAAAGATACTCAAAAGCTACCTTCAGGATACTCTATATAGAAAGCTTTCAGCCAAGGCTCTCTTCTCTTTGATACTTTGTATTCCCTACTCCTCTTTATCATTGCTTTTATTATATATATTTGTAAGGCTATCTTATAATATTTTATTATTTTTGTCAATATTCCTTGTATTTCTTATTTAAATTTATTTGTTTTTTATTTAAAAAAAATAAAAAGTACTAGTTTAACTAGTACTTTTAGTAATATAACTCATGCATTTTCCCCAAAATTAAAATTAAATTTGAAAATCTTTTGGATCATGTTTTTTTGCTTTAGGCTCTCCAAAAGCTGCTTTTACACTTTCAGCTTGTGGATTATGATTTACATGTTTCTTATTGCTATTTTTACTTTTTTTACTCATAATAAACACCTCTTAATTTTTTAAGTAAGATTTTTTCTTACTACTTATATCTTACTCAAAATAAAGTTATTTATTTTACTAAAAAGTAAGCAATAAAGTAAAAAAGTGGTTTAACCACTTTTAAAACTCTTCTATCCATTTAATTTCTTCAATTATAGCATTAACATACTCTTCACTCATATTAGGGTTAATAGTTTCTTCATGAGATATTGTAACAACAGACATTGCTATAGCGTACTTTACAGTATCTCTTAAAGAAAGTTTATTCATATATCCATAACCTACACCTGCAACAAAAGAGTCTCCTGCTCCAGTTACATTTATTACCTCTACTTTAGAAGCAGCTATTTTTCCTTCTTCCATTGAGTTTTTATAATATATACCATCTTCATCTAAGCTAATAAATATATTTTCTATTCCTAAGTCTCTAAAATATTGTCCTGCTCTTTTTAAATCATCATTATTATTAATTTTAAATCCACATAAGACCTCTGTTTCAAATCTATTAGGTTTAATAGTGTGGAAATATTTTATTAAATGCTTGATTTTTTCAGCTTTTGAAGCAGAAACTGGATCTAAAACAAATTTTGTTTTTCCAGCAAAGTTTATTAATATGTACTCTAATAATTCAGGATTATCAGAATCTAATATAGTGTATTCTGAGTTTTCAATTATATGTGCTTTGGAATCAATGAAAGATGTTTCCATCTTGTCCATACTATCCATGTCTACTATTGCAGATTCCATTTCTCCATGCTCATTTAAAATAGCCATATAGGTTGGTGTATATTCATCTTTTAAAACTAATGAATGAGCCATGTTATATCCTATTAATTTTGAATGTTCTATAATATTTCTTCCTTGATCGTCATCACCTACTGTAGAAATGAATTCTGTATTAACATTAACTCTAGCTAAGTTTTCTGCAATATTTCTACATACTCCACCTAAAGAAATTTTAATATTTCCTGGTATTGAATCCTTTGGACTATATTTTCTTCTACTGAATCCAATTATATCTACTATTGATGCACCTAAAACTAATATATAAGGCTTGTTTTTAATCATGTTATCTCTCCTGCTCTTTAATCCGTTACTTTAATGAAAAAAATATAAATCTATTATATTAAAGTTTCTATAAAAAATAAAGTAAAATTTAAGAAGTTTGTCGAAAACTTTTATATATTTATTTTTCTCATTTAATTAAACTTTATAACCAAAATTAAGTGATAATTATATTTTCTCTATCATATATATATTAAATCAATGAATATATTTTTTATTTAATGTCCATAATCTAAATGTATTTGATAAATTTTCCAAACATTTGGAGGTAATAATGAATAATTTTAATGAAGGTAATAAGTTATATAATAATAAGGAATATGAAAAAGCTATTTCCTACTATAAAGAAGCCATTAAAAATAATGAAAATGAGGCTTGCTCATATTATAATTCTGGAGTATGCTTTATAAAATTAAAGGACTTTGATAATGCAATAACTATGCTTAAAAGAGCAATAAGCATTCAAAAGGAAAGTAAATACTTTTTTAACTTAGCTTACTGTTACGCTATGAAAGAGGAAAAAAGTAAAGCTTTAATTTATTTTAATATGGCATGGTCATTAGATGAAAATGATGAAGATTGTGAAAAAGCTATTAATTTAATTATTTCAAAAAATAAAAAAGCATTATAACCTTTTGGTTATAATGCTTTTACCATTCTCCGGCTACATTATCAGCAATATGATCCTCATCAAAGCTTTTATTATCAAAATAATCTCCTGCTAGATAAAAGGTTGGATCTAACTTAATCCATTTATCCTCATCCTCTAAATAAACTTCATTCCAAGCGTGTGGTCCATACTTTGTACCATCAAATGCTTCTCCTGTAATTAATCTTACCTTAAGTCCTGTGCTTTTTGCCATAGCTACATATAAACATGCATAGTCAAAACAAATTCCCCTACGAGTATTCCAAGCCTCTATAGCTCCACTATTGCTTACTTCTTCATTTTTTAATGCTTTATTAGCCTTTTCCATATCATAAGTAATATTACTTCCTACCCACGAATATAATTTCTTAGCTTTTTCCCTATCATTCTTGCAGTTTTTTGTAATATCTTTTGCTTTATTATCTATTTCCTCAGTTGATCTAATACCTTCTTCTAATGTAACTCCATTATAATAAACTATTACATTAGCATCTACAGGCAGATATTCCTTAAATGTATCATAATCTAATACAGGTCTATTAGTAATCATTATATTATCTAAAGTTTTATAAGCATTAAATTCTTGAAATAAATTTATACTAATGTTCTTGCCTATAGTACTATTAAAAGTAATTATCGCCATAAATAGTATTAAAATTAATATACTTCCCTTTAAAAAGCCAAAAATTGTAGAAAATAATATAATTCTTATTTTTCCTTTTTTAAGTATTAAACTATAACTACTTATTAATGGTTGACTTAACCATTTTAGCAAAATATATATTAAGAATTGCCCTAAAAAAAATATTACTGCAAGCGAAAATACTTTATAAAAGAAGTTATCAAAAAAACTTATATAATTGCTTCCAAATCTTAATATAGCTACATAAATTTTATCTATCTTTAGCATCATTATTGTAAATGTTAGAAAGACTGAAAAATAATAAAGTAGCCTATTTAACGAATATTTAGAATCCGATTCTTCTAAGGATTCTATTAAACTTCCTTTAATAGATATAAATAATATTAAAAAACATACTGCATAGGATATAAAAGTTATCATTTAACGCTCCTTTAACTTAGATTAATCTAAGTCTTCTAAATTAATAACCTTTTTAACAACCTCTGACACAATGTCATATCCATAACCTTTTGATATTAAAAATCTATATAGCTTTTGTGAAAGCTTATACTTATCATCTTCTCTCTTTGATAGTATATTATACTTTTTTTGTGCTAAACTATATGCACCTTCTCTTTCAGAATCTTCATCTACAAAAGAAAGTTCTGCTTTTATAACATCTTCATTTATACCTTTTTTTATAAGGTTATACTTGATTTTATTATGCCCTTGGTTTTTAATTTTATCTTTTACGTACATCTTAGTATAGCTTTCATCATTTATAAAACTATATTCCTTTAAAAAATCTATTGTTTTCTCCACTATGTCTTTATCGTAGCCCTTTAAAATTAATTTATCCCTAATTTCCTTTTGGCTTTTATAAGTTTTTTCTACTATTCTTAAAGCTGAATTTTTACACTTTAAATAACTTTCTTCCTTAGCTATTTTACTTAAATAATCTAAATCTATATCTTGTTTTGCTTTTAATCCTTCTTTATATACAAGTTCTGCACTTAATGAAAATGCATATTCTTCATCTATATATATGTTTACTCTTTCTTTATTTCTCTTTTGTACTTCAATTTTACTAATTATCGCCATTTTTATTCTCCTATTCTAAGAAGACTTTAAAATATGAATAGTTGGATTATTTAATACTTTATTTGCAACCTTATGAATTTTATTTATATCTAAATTATTTAACCTATCCATATCCTTAACAAATTCATATAAATCTTCACCGTCTAAAGCTTGATGAAGCATGTAATTACATAATTCTGCTGGATCCTCTAATGTTGAAATTACAGCTGTTTTGTGTACTTTTTTCATTAACATTAAGTCTTTATCTCCAATTTCAATATCCCCGTTTTTTACACCAGCTATAGTTTCATCTATTGCTTCTAAAGCACTTTCTATATCCTCTTCTCCTACTGCTGTGTATATATAAAAGGTTTTAACATTTTTAGTCATATCTAAATTAGTATAAATATCATATGCTAATCCTCTATTTTCTCTAACCTCTCTAAATAATAATGAATTTGAGCTTTCTCCAAGTCTGTGGTTTAAAATTCTAAATGGAAGCTCTAACTCCTTATCTAAACCATAAAAAGTATAAAGATAAACTATCGTACTTTGTTCTATAGTATCTTTAGTAGTAATTTTTTGAATTTTTTTATTTGTTTCCTCAATTACATCTCTTTTTACAGTATTACCACTTTTCCACTCTTCAAACACCTTAGCTATTTCTTTTGCTGCATCATCATGTTCAAGTGATGATACTATTGTTACAACAGAATTATTAGCAACATAATACTTATTATAGAAGTTTAATAAATCTTCTCTTGAATATTTTTTTACACTTTCTTCAGTTCCTGCAACATCAAACTTTAAAGGACTCTTGCTAAATGCTGTCTCATTAGTTCTTTTAAAGCTTAAATCTTCTATATCATCCTTACTTGTCCTTATTTCTGCAAGAATTACTCCTCTTTCCTTTTCAACTTCCTTTTTAGTAAATGTAGAATTTATAATCATATCTCCTAAAATATCAATTGCATTTTTTATTTCTTCCTCTAAACAACTAGTTGTATAAACTGTTACTGCATAATCAGTATAGGCATTATACTCTCCCCCTAAAAATTCTAACTCGTCATTTAATTCTTTATAATTTCTTCTTTTTGTTCCCTTAAATATCATGTGCTCTATAAAATGAGATATACCCTTTTCATCAGCTTTCTCATAAAGTGAACCAACCTTTACTCCTATATTAAGTGAAGCTATTTGAGTATCCTTTTTTACAGTTATTACTTCTAACCCATTTTTTAAAACATGTCTTTTTACATCAAAATTCAACTTAAACATAATTTACACCTTTTCCTTAAATTCTTTATATTCAAATTACTCACTTTCTTTAAGTAACTATCTTTTTTATATACTGATATTATTATATATTATTTTCTTACTAACTATAATATGATTATATAATAAATACAATAAGTAAATGTAATATATAAATATATAATAAATAATCTTTACCTAAATTCATTTCAGTTTTATAATTATATTAAAGATTTTTAGGGGGTTAGATATGACAAAAAATATATTAATAATCGAAGATGAATTAAAAATTAGATTTCTTCTTAGAGATTACTTTTTAAAGGAAGGCTTTCATATTATCGAAGCATCTGATGGTGATGAAGGATTAAATGCTTTTGCAAGTAATAAAATAGATTTAGTAATTTTAGATATAATGATGCCAAAGGTAGACGGTATTACTGTACTTGAAACTATTCGTGAGGCTTCTACAGTCCCTGTAATACTTTTAACTGCAAAGGGTGAAGAGGAAGATAAACTTTTTGGCTATGAAATGGGGGCTGATGATTATATAACTAAACCATTTTCCCCAAAATTACTTATTGCTAAAGTAAAAGTACTTTTAAAAAGAACAGTAGAGGAAAAAGATTCAAGCTCTAGAGAGTATAATGGACTAACCATAAATAAACTTTCACATGAGGTTAAAATTAATGGTAATTTAGTAAACCTTTCACCAAAGGAATTTGAGCTAATTACCTACCTTTCTGATAATGAAGGTATTGCCCTTTCTCGTGATAACATATTAGATCATGTTTGGGGTATTGATTACTATGGTGATATTAGAACAGTAGATACTAATATTAAAAGACTTAGAGAAAAGCTTGGGGACAAATCATCTTATATAGTTACTGTTAGAGGAAGTGGCTATAGATTTGAGTGTAAAGTTGAATAAAAGCATATCAAAAAAACTTTTTACAATTACATTTGGTCTTATAGTTGCTGTTATACTTTCTAGTGCCTTATTTCAAAGCTTATTTTTTGAAGAGTATTATTTATCTACTAAAACTAAGGACCTAGTTCAAGAAGTAAATAAGTTTAAAGATTTATATTCTTTTCAATTTCACTCTAATACTCTTGATTCTGCTCTCTCTAGGTACGAACAAGAAAATAATTCAAGAATTGCAATTTTCTCTACAAGCGGTGAAGTTATATACTCGCCTGGATATAACAAAGAGGTTGATGATGTTCGAACTTTTACAGCTTTTTGTGTAGAGCTACTAAATGATAAGGATTTAATTTATAAAGTACTTTCTACTGGAAAAACAGAATATAGATTGTTTGAAAATAAAAGTAGTGGAACAAAAAAAATAGGAGTAATTGCACCAATGTCATTAAGATTTGATACTGATTCAATAATTATTTCCGTTTCCTCTACACAACCTATAGAAGAAGCATCCTCTGTAATAAATGATTTTTATAAATATATTTTGTTTGGATTTATTGCTATAGGTTTATTTCTTTCATCAATTTACGCAAACCTTATTTCTAAGCCTTTACTTAAAATAAATTCTGTTGCTAAAAAAATGTCCTCTATGGATTTTAGTGTTAAATGCGATGTAGATTCTGAAGATGAACTTGGTAATTTAGGAAAAACCCTTAACTTTTTATCTTCTAATCTTGATTCTGCCTTACAGGATTTAAAACTTAAGAACAAACAATTAGAAGAGGATATTGAAAAGGAAAGAAAGCTTGAAACCATGAGAAAAGACTTTGTTGCTGGTGTATCCCATGAACTAAAAACTCCAATTGGTATAATAGAAGGTTATGCTGAAGGGATAAAAGATGGAATTGCAACTGGTAATGATATTGAAATTTATCTAGATACTATTATAGAAGAATCTCATAAAATGAGTAAGCTAGTTTCAAATATGCTTGAACTTTCAAAGTTAGAATCTGGAACTGTTAAACTTAATTTTGAAGAATTTAATATAATCAGATTAATTCAAAGATCTATAAAAAGATTAAGCTTAGATTTTGAAAGTAAAAACATTACTATTATCTTTAATAATAACTTACCTTATGCTTATGTTAAAGGTGATATATTTTATTTAGAACAGGTATTCACAAATCTATTAACTAATGCCCTTAAATATACTAATGCTAATGAAATAGTTAATGTTGTTATCCTTGAAGAAAATTCAAAATATAAAATTTCTGTTGAAAATAGTGGTGCTCATATTCCAAAAGAAGAAATAGATAATGTTTATGCAAACTTTTATAGAGTTGATAAATCCAGAAATCGAAGTCAAAATAGTTCTGGATTAGGTTTAGCAATTGTTAAAAAGATTCTTAATATGCATAATAGTAACTATACTATAGAAAATACATCTATTGGTGTTAAGTTTACATTTACTCTTGAAAAAGTAGATATAAATTAAAAAAGTAGTAGATTTTTAATCTACTACTTTTTAGCTACTGATACTCATGAAATCTTCTGGTTTCTTAATATTCTTACAATCTGGACATAATATTAATCTTTCATTCCTAACATCGCTAAATACGTGTCCACACTTATTGCATTGTAATATGTTGTTGCTTTCTTTAATCATAACTATCACTCCTAAAATTAAATATTACAGTTCCTCTAAAAGACCTACATATATATTATATTCCTAATTACTGTTAAATATTCACAAATAACAAAAATTAGCATTTACTTATTATAGAATTATAAATATCAACTGTCAATATTTTCTATTTTATTCGACAAAAATTTAACTTCTGTTGCTTTAATCCCTATGGCTCCTATTGGTGCTGTAATTAATACACTTAAAATTGCAATTGCTTGCATTATTTCTCCTCCTTCTACACCCATCTGAAGGGGAATTCCTGCCTTTGCTGACTGAACTGTTGCTTTAGGTAAATAAGCTATGATACAAAATACTCTTTCCTTTAAATTTAATTCTGTTCCAATAAGTGATATTAAAACACCTATTGATCGAATTGATAAAGAAATTATTAATAGTATTATACCTATAATTAAATATTGTCCAACTAAGTTTGGATTTATTGCCATTCCAACAAAAGTAAATAAATATATCTTTCCAACTGCCCAAATTTTATTAATTACCTTTAAAATTTCTTTAGCTATATCCTTCATATATGCCCTTATAAAAAATCCATAAACCATAATAGTGAATAAGGAATTAAATCCTTTTAGGCTAAATGTATTTTCTATTATTCTCATTGCCAAGCAAATTACAAATACAAAAGCTGCATTTAAGTAGATGTTATTATTTCTGCCAATTAGTTTGGTAGTTATAATAGTTAAAATCCAACCTAAAAATATACTTAATAAAATTGTTATAGGAATTAATATTAAATTGTTTATTAATGAAATCTTCTCTCCATTAATACCCTGCATATAAACTCCTAAAAATGTTGTAAATAAAGTTATTGCAACAGTATCATCTGCAGATGCACCAACTAATAACATTTGTGGTATGGCTTTTTTCTCACCTATTCCCCTATCAATAAGTGATATCATTGAAGGCACTAAAATAGCTGGGCTTACAGCAGCTATTATAAAACCTAAAATAGCTCCTTGTATAAATGTGAAACCTAAAAGATATTGGGATATAAATGCTATAGTTAAACCTTCTAGTGTTGCTGGAATAATACTTAAAAACACTGCCGGACGCCCTATTTTTTTCATTTGATTTAGGCTTATTCCTAATCCACCTATAAACAATACTGTTACTAAAGCTATATCCTTAATTTCACTAGATAATTCTAAAGTTTCTTTTGGAACAATATTTAAAAATGAAGGCCCAATAAACATTCCTAAAATCATCATTCCAATTAAAGCAGGAAGCTTTATTTTTTCTATAATTTTTCCTGTGTAATTTGCGAAAATCCCTATTATTATTAAACTTATTATTATTATTATTATATTCATCTTGTCCTCCTATATATTTATTACGATCTGTTAACTTATATGAACATTGCTCTTCTCAACCTAAGGAAATACAATAGGTTTGCGAAGCTAAATAATACCCCCTCAGAAAAGGAGAGAAGAACAATGAACAAGACTAATATAAAATGCCCACGCTGTAACC
>NZ_JBOFYU010000054.1:0-3623 GCF_051654825.1 Clostridium sp. | reverse complement strand
CTGCATTATTTATATGAGGTAGTGCTACATTTACTCCTTGTCTTTGTACGTTTCCTATAGCTGCTGCTACTTTACCATAGTTTGTTGATCCATCCTGTTCTTCGTCTGCTGAACCAGAGTTACATATTAATACTGAAGTTAACCAATATATTAATGGATAGTGGTAGGCTAGATTCATTTCTTGTATTGCTATAACCGAATAAGGTACAGTATGGTTTCTAGAAAATGCGTAACCGAATTGTTTTCCAAATTGTTCGTTCCATACATAGTTCAAAAACTCTTTCGATCTGCCTACATTCTCTCCTTTTTTAAAGAACAGCTCTTTACTTTCTACAATTTGACTTTCTATTTTTTTACTAATACCTTTTCTTAGTTTATTTGCTTCCGTTTCAGTAAAGTTGCTTATTTTTGGATTCATAGACATCTCCATAACATCTTCTTGAGTAGATGCAATTCCAGATAGCGATAATAAATGTGGTTCTAGTATTTTCATTTCATCTTTTGTTAATTCTGCTAATTTCATATCGTTATACCATTCATTTATATTGTTTTTATATCTTATAAACGTTTGAGTCGGTGTTTCATTACCATCACAGGACAGTCTCATTAAACTATTTGCATGTGCCAATTGTTCTAAACTGTCTGGTCTTGTGCTTTTTATTGTCTGTATCCCGATAGAAGTCTGAAACTGAAATACGTCTAGTATCGTACCTTCTCCTAGCATATCCCACATTTCCTTAGTATTATAGTCTAATACATCTGGATGAAGGTATTGATCATAAGTTTTTTTTAAAGTCCCTTGGTATTTCATATATCCATCTCTAACCAATAAATCCATACAAACTCTTATTTTATCAAGTCCCTCAATTGTTAAGGCATCGAACTTAAGATTACCTAAGTCTGTAGAGTCATTCATATCAAAAGAAGTTACCTCCACACCTGATGATGTCTTCATAAGTGCGTTATTCTCTTTTAAATATCCATCTTCATATATAAATATTCCTGACGCATGTACTGACTTACCAACTATTAATCCTTCTGTTTCTATTAATGCTTCTTCTAACCCTTCAAATTCCGACACTATGTTTTTAAATTCAGTTATCGATTTTCTCTCTTTTTTTTCGTTACCATATAACATATCTTCTATAGTCCATTGCTGTCCTCTTTCCGATTTAACCATTGAAGCCATTGCATTAGCTACATCACTATTTATATTCATTCCTCTACAACACGTTTGTATTGTTGACCTAGAACCTTCTGTCTTAAAAGTACCTATATTCAAAACATTGTCATTTCCATTGTTAAAATGATTTTTAAATGCTTCCAATATTTTTTTTCTTTTACTGTTTTCGCTGTCAAAATCGAAATCTGGAAGCTCGGGGCGGCTCACACTTAAATGTCTATAGTAAGGTAAATTATGTTCTATTGCACTTATTTGACACAGTTCCAATAGATAAGCTGTATAAAAGCCCGTTCCACTTCCTCTCGATACTCCAATTAAAGAATCTCCTTCATCCCAACATATGTCAATTAGCAAGTTCATCATATTATAATATGAAGCCATATTTTCGTTTAATCGTATAGACACTTCCCATAGTACTTCCATTTCATCATTTATTCTACTTATGTTTGTATCATTAAACTTTTGCTTTCTATTTATAAAACCTTCTTCTACTAAGTGTAAGAAGAATCTATCTTGCTCATTTTCACTTTCTGAGAAGTTTTTTATATATTTAAACTTGTCATAATATTCTTTAAATAAGTGCTTTAGCTCAAATTTTGGTAGTTTTCTTTTAGGTATTTTTACTGGTGAATCTAGTGTATATTTTTCGCACTTATTAGCAATATTTACTGTATTTTTCATTGCCGTTTTAAAATCTTCATAAGACATCGATAGTTTGCAATAGCTCCACATTTCTTCTATAGTCATCATATAAGATGTTTTGTAAAACTCATCTCTTTCATTTGCACCTTTGTCACTGTTAGCATTTATGAACGCTGAGTGTATCTTTCTCTTGTTTTTGTCTGTATAGTGACTATCTGTAGATATTACAAAATCTAGTCCATACGCTTTAGCTATTAATATTGCATTTTCATTGTATAATACTTGGTCAATATCGTCATTTGGCTGCAATTCTACAAAATAATTCTCTTTACCGAATGTATCTATACACCATATTATAAAATTATGTATATCTATTTTATTTTCTTGCGTTTTGTTATTTGCGAATGATATTATTTTCGACGATAATTCTGACCCTAAGCAAGCTGATGTACATATTATATCTCCTTTGTATTCTTCCATTATTTCTTTAAGTTGATTTTTTTCTATTGGAGTTCTTTCCAATTTTCCAGTTAAGTAAGAATTATCCCAAGATTTAGAACTTATTTTCCTTATTCCTTCGTGTCCTTTTTTATTTTTTGCCAGTAATACCATATGATAGTATTTACCATTTGATTCCCTTGTTTCTTCTATATTATCTATTAGATATATTTCTTCACCTAGTATTAGTTTGAAGTCTTTGTCTATATAGTTTTTATTGTAGTGTTCTAATGCCTTGTAGTGTGATGATACACAAGAATGGTCTGTTATTGCTACTGCCTTATATTTCAAATTATAAGCCGTATCTATTAATTTATCCTCTCTTATTATACTATCTCTCATTCCTTTGATATTTGAGTAGTGTGTGTGGTTGTGTAAGCTCGCAAAATCTAAATTTTCTACTTCATTCATAATTATCTCCCTCACTTTCTTCCTTATATATCCATATTAACACAAAAAACACCCTTTTTCAAGAGTGTTTATTATTAATTATATGTTTACTTATGATATTTTTACTATATTAAATCTTGCTCTATTTCTTCAAGACTATTTCCATATGTAATCCCAACTATTTTTATTTTATCTGGAGCATTTTTTAAATTTAAATCATCATTATACGCAATTTGATAGTATTCTAATTTCTTTCCAAAGTTGTTGGTTGGATTTATTATAACTTCACATTCTTCAAATCCATACATCCAAACTTTAACTCCTACATACTTAGTTCCATTTTCTATTGCAGCCTCAAAACATTTTTTTAGATTTTCTAATTTCATCTCTTTCTCCTTATTTTTTTATTTTTATTTATTCACTTAAAAGAAGCATTTTATTTATTTTTTTTTACTTTACTATCTCGATTTTCATATTGTCACAAGCTAAACCTTCTTCTTCAAACACCAATTTAAGTGAAGGTGTATCATCTCCTAGTATTACAGAGGTGTCTTCTAGGTTTATTATAGTGTCAATATCCCTTAATATTTGTTCATAATTATATTTATTAATTTTAGTGTGTGCTACTTCAATTTCTCCATTCCGCTTAATTCCAGTTAATTTAACTCTCATATCTACTCCTCAATTATTATTTTATGTTTTGTTTCCTCACTTATCGGACATTCATTTTCTATGTATTCTTCAATATTGATATCTCTCAAATCTCCATCATATTCAAAAGCAACGATTGTTGTTAATATACTTTTAATTTCCATCTTCAATATAGTCCCTTAATAAAATTTCAAATGTATCTTCTAGTACATTTACAGATATGCTATTACCAGCTTGTTTTGCTATTTGTCTTTCTGGA
>NZ_JBOFYU010000053.1:0-6601 GCF_051654825.1 Clostridium sp. | reverse complement strand
CATTAACTGGTATAACATTTTCTAATAAGGTTGATAGTACTATGTGGTATATAACCTTTATTATGATTTACTATGTTGCATTTTATTTAATTTTTAGATTTATTAAAAATGATGTATTTAAAGTAATTACTTTTTTAGTATTTGCTTCAATAAGTTATGTCACTTGGTATGGATTCTATAATAATGGTGAAGCAACAGGAAATTACCCATTGCAGTTTATAGTTGGGGTAATAATTGCAATGTTAGTGCATAGAGGGATATCCATTAGTAAGAGAAGTTTAAATATAACCTTTATAGTTAGCATTTTATTGTTTATAATAAGTATTTTTATTCAAAAATATTATTTAAATGATGTCAGATACCTTATAATGTTACCAATGATACTAATACATTTATTTTCATTTATGTATATGGTGTTATTTGTATCTAAATACTTAACTAGCTCTAAAGTATTGAAGTTTATAGGTGGACTATCATATGAATTATATTTATTAGAAGCTATTTTCTTGATGAAGTATAAGTTTATATTTAATTCTATAAATAATAGAGTATTAGCATTTGTTGTTTATTTTATTTTAATATGTATTTTAGCTTTAGGTTTAAAAAAACTTTTAAAGTATATTAATTTTATTGAATGAAAATTAAATGTTATAATTAATTATAGTTAAGTTAAGAATTAATTATATGAATAGTTTAGATGATATGGGGTGAAATAATGTCTATATATTTAAATACAAATAAATCATTAGAATTATTTAAAGCTTTATACAGAAGTAAATACTTTGTAGATAAGTCAATGATTATTGAGAAGTTGAATGAGTGTGTAGGAACATCAGATAGATATGTGTGTATAACAAGGCCAAGAAGGTTTGGTAAATCATCTGTTGCTGATATGTTAGGAGCTTATTATTCTAAGGCTGTAAATTCTAAAGAAATATTTAATAATCTTAAAGTAAGTAAGACTGAGAGTTACAATGAAAATTTAAATAAATATAACGTAATAAGCATTTCATTTAATGAGATATCGGATAATATGGAAACATATCAAGATTATATAAATAACATAATTATAGAATTAAAGAAAGAGGTAATTGAATTAACTAATAAAGATGATTTGAATCAATCTGATAGCTTAAAAAGAATTTTAGAGAAATCAGAAAAGAAATTTATATTTATATTTGATGAATGGGACTACATTTTTACCAGTAATCTATTTATTGAAAATCAAAACGACTTCTTAGAATTTTTAAGAAACCTTTTAAAAGACCAACCATATGTGGAACTTTGTTATATGACAGGAGTACTTCCAATAAAGAAATATTCAAGCGGTTCTGCACTAAATATGTTTGATGAATTTACAATGCTAAATGATGAAGTTTATGGAGATTACTTCGGATTTACGGAAGATGAAGTTTATAAGTTATGCCAAGGTCAAGAGGGAATTTCATTTGGTGAAATAAGAGATTGGTACAACGGATATATAAATGATGAAGGTAGAAGCATTTACAATCCTCGTTCAGTTGTAAAAGCTCTTCAAAATAAAAAATGTAGAAGTTACTGGACCAATACTGGAGCAATGGACGAAGTAGCTTTATATTTAAAGTATAATACATTAGAAATTCGAGATGATGTAATAGAAATGGTTTCAGGTGGGGAAATAGATATAAGAATAAAAGAAGAATTCAGAGCGGGTCAAGATGAACCTAAAAGTAAAAAAGAAATATATTCTGCAATGATAATTCTTGGGTTTTTATCTTACTATGATGGATATTTAAAAATACCAAATAAGGAGTTATTACAGGAGTTTGAAAAAGCATTAGAAGATGAATCTTTTGGTTATGTATCTGAAATAGTTAATAATTCAAGAAAGATGCTAAAGGCAACTGTTAACTGTGATGTAGAAACAGTAATAAAAGTATTACATGATGTTCATAATTCTGAAATTCCAATACTTAAATATAGTGATGAAAATAGTTTAGCTTGTGTTGTTACTCTTGCATATCTTTCGGCTAGGGATACTTATAGAGTTGAAAGGGAAGAAAAGAGTGGAAAAGGTTTCGCAGACTTTATATTTCATCCAATGAGAAGAAATGACACTCCTTTTATTCTTGAGCTAAAAAAAGATGATACTCCTGAAAATGCTATTAAACAGATAAAAGAAAAAGAGTATGTAGAGAAGTTTAGAAAAGAGTTTAAAGATAAAAAGGTATTAGCTGTTGCTATTTGTTATAGTTCTGATACTAAAGAGCATAGTTGTATAATAGAAGAAATATAAAAAACATATATAATTTTAAATCCAAGTAGAAGCACTATGGGCTTTATTTGGATTTATTATTTTTATACCTTTAGGTGTAGCTATGGGTGTTTTAAAGATAAATATAAGAGATTTAATAAAGTATAAGCTTATTTATTTTTATAATAAGTATATTGTTTAAGAAATGGCAAAATTTCGAACAAGAATTATCCAGAAGCTGAAAAATAACGATAGCCTTAAAAGCTATCGTTACTTTTTTAGCTATAAATAGTATGTCTAAGGTTCTTGGTCTCCATACTTAAGGACAATTGATTTTAGATTTGCTTGTGAACACATGATAAAATCATTTGAATCATCATAATATCCATCAGCTAATGCTTTATCCCAGTACCTTCTTGCTTCTTCATAATAGGAAACTTGAACTCTCATAAATAGGTCATTCCATTCTCTTAAATTAACAGCTTGTACATCAGGATTGGAATGATAGTATAGGTCTTTGTCTAAAAAAGATAGTAAATATACTCTTCCCTCATCTCCAAGAAAATAAATTAGATTTAAGTCGCTATGGTATTTATAGCATCCATTTTTTCTTTTATCTTTAAGGGGGGAGGCAGGATAATGATGAACTATAATAAAGTCATCAAAGTTATAATTAGGGTTATTACGATTGAATTGAACATAGCCATCTTCGGGTCTTTCTATAAGTTCTCCACATACGTCACAGTACCATTTACTTAATGGTTTTTCCATAATTATCACCTTCTTTTTTGATAGTAGTATTATTATACCAAGCTTAAAATCAAATGTAAAATATATTATTTTTTGTATAAAATTTGAAAATAACATAGAAATAAATAGATATTTATATAAAAATGTAGTTTTGAAATTTAAAGAAGTGACAAATAATATATACCTTTAACTAGTAGGTATTTTGAAACAGCAGATATTATATTTAATACTTTAGGAGGAGTTTTAGGGTATTATATTTATTACTATTTAAAATTCTATATGCATAAAAAGGTTTTATAAAATGAGTCTAAGTGAGCATAGTTTTTGCAATGTTTCAGAGTTGTAAAATATACTATGGCAATTAGATTCTTTTTATATGCAGAATATAGAGTATATGTAAAAAACATTGTAATATGGGAAAAATTACAGTATTATAAAAGTTGAAAAAAGATAGACAAAAAAATTAAGGCGGAAAGGAGATGTATTATGAAAAAATTAATGACAATGTTTGTTCTTAGCTTATGTTTAGTTTTTTCTTTCACTACAGTTGCTAGTGCAGGTCAAGGAACTACTACAGCTAAAGAATTACATGGACACTTAAAGGAATTAGGTGTTCCAAGTGCTTATATTGGTAATATTGTTGAATACCTTCAAAAGGTTAAGGTATCAAAGAAGGAGGCTGATGCTGTATTAGCAAAGGCTGATGAAGCTTTAGCAATCATAGGAGATACTACTAATCTTTCTTTATTATCAAAGGCAGATAAGGAAAAGCTACAAACTATTGCAACTGATGCAGGTAAGATATTAGGTCTTAATGTTTCATTTGGTAGAGATGCAAAAGGTGTAACTACTGTTTTAGTTACAGACAAGCATGGAAATATTATTATTGAAGCAAATACTCACTTAGTTATTAAAATAGTTAATAACTTTAAAGCATCAAAGCTTATAGAAGTAGTTAAGGCTGCAATAGATTTTTCTAATAACCCTAAAAAGCATAAGTTTGATCCTATAACAGGAGATTTAAATAATACAGGTACTAATACAATGGCTACAATGTTATTTGGTGCTGGAATTATGTCTTTAGGTGGGGCAAGTCTTTTTGCTTTAAGAAAAATAGTTTAATTTAAGCTGGAGGTTTTTTCCTTATGACAAAATATAAAAAAGGTAAAATAAGCTCCAAAAGACTAGCAAAGAAATTGGGGATTACTTTTGTAATCCCTATATTTATGTTACTTTGTGGAGCAATAATATTTTTTAGTGCAACTTGGGATATGGTAACAGGGGCTATGACTATGGGATCTGTTTTATTTTCTAAACCTAATGATGTTAATATAGGTGAAGTTCAATATATAATCGATAATAAGGCTGTATATAGACCCTCTATAGGAGAAAACTTTGCTACCTTAAAGATAGAAGCATTAGGCTTTGAAAAGCCTATAATACATGGAGATTCTTATAATGAGCTAAATCAAGGGATTGGTCATTATGCAGGAAGTACTATTCCTGGTGAAGGTGGAAATGTTATTATAAGTGGTCATAGAGATAGAGTGTTTTTACCTATTCAAAATATAGAAGTTGGTCATGAATTAGTTATTGAAACTAATTATGGTAAATATAAATATAAGGTTTCAGAAATAAAAATAGTAGATCAAAGTCAAAATGAAGACTTAGCTCCCTTAGATTATGAAAGGCTTACTATGTACACTTGTTATCCCTTTGATGCAATAGGAAATACAAGTGAAAGAATGATTATGATATGTGAGTACATAGGGAATGTATAAGGTGGGTATATGATAAATAAGATTAAAAATATTATTAGTTTTTTATTAGGTATTATTTTAATGTTCACCATAGTTATTAGTGTTATTTCTATATTTTTAAAAGGCAATTTTATAAATGAAAAAGTATATAAAAATATATTAGAGAAAAATGAAATATACACTAAGGTTAATGATTCTATATTAAACAATATAAGTATGTTGCTTAGTGTTAATAACTTAGGTGCTGAAGTAAAAGATAATGTTATTTCTGTAGATGAGATAAAAGAAGAAGTAGATAATGTTGCTTTAGGTGCAATTAGATATTTAAATACAGGTGAAAATAATATAGTAGATATAGATAAAAATAAATATACTGATAGATTTAAAGAAAATTTAAGTAATTATATTTCTGCAAATGGATTCTTTATAACCACAGAGCTTCAAGGGCAGTTAGATAATGTTACTGAAGATGTAGGAGATATTATAGAAAATGAAGTTGAACTTATTAATGTAAAAGTATTAAAGGAATCTTCACTTATAGCTAAGATAAGTAAATTAACTTCAGCCTTTTCTAAAGGATTATATGCTGCAGTATTAGTACTTCCTATTATAATAAGTATTTTACTTTTAATTATATGGGGAAGAAAATATCAAAGCAGTACTATGTGGATAGGAAATGGACTTATAGCAGGAGGACTATTTGTATTTATTATTTTCTTTAGTGGATATGTTTCAGGATTTTATAATAACGTGATTATAAATATAGCTTACTTAAAAGAATTAGTAGCAAATATAATAAAGCACTATCTTTTAACCTTAAGTAATTTAGGATTAATAACTACATTTATAGGTGTTTTATTACTTATTCCATCTATAAGAAGAAGCATCAAAAGTAGTACAAGAATTTCAAAGCGAATTAAAGGAGGTCTATGAAAGTTATAACTTTTATAGACCTTAAATATTTGATGGAAAATGTGATAATTATTTTAATAATGGCAAAATAATTAATGAAGTTAAAATAGACTAGATGAGTTAAAGAGAGATGATATAAATTCTTTTGAAAGTATTAAAAATTCATAATAATTTTTTAGGCTGTAAATAATTTTATAGAATATGACATTGTTACTGTGATATAATTTATGTAAATAAAAAGAGGTTTAAGATGGATAATATAAAATTAATTTATGAAAATATAAAACCAATAAAAGTTAACTATAGAAAAAAACCAATAATAATAGACATAAATAAAAGCGAATTTGATAGTGAAGTATTAGTGAATTTTATAGGTAAAATTAAATACTTATTTACATATAGGTTATGTAAATTTACATTACTCATAAGATTTAAAAATTTGAAGTTTAAAGATAAAATCACATATTTAATATTGGATGCAATAATATATGATTTATTAAAGAGAAGTCAGTTTGATATAAATGTAGAAATAAAAAGTCAAGATAATAGTAATATACACAATAGTGGATTCACAGGTACAGCACTGTATAGGACAATGATGGAGTGTAAATATATAAATAAGGATGTATTTATAAATATATATGAAAATAAGTTTTATTGTGATAAAACGACATATAGAAGAGTTTTATCAAAGGAATGTCTAAAAAATATAGAAACTCCATCAATAGTAGGGAGTGAAGTAGCAACAGTTTTAAAGGGATATTCAAGTGATGAAGAGTGGATAGATGCATTATCGGAAGTTGCTTCGGAGTTAGTATGCAATGTTAGATCGCATACTGAGGGGGATTGTTTATTAGATATTAGTTTAAGTAACAATATAGAGAATATAAAAGATATTGAAAATAAAAAATATATAATGGTAAATATTGCAGTTGTAAATTATTCT
>NZ_JBOFYU010000052.1:0-26559 GCF_051654825.1 Clostridium sp. | reverse complement strand
ACTATACTCACTGGTTCCAACCTATGACTGGTATAACTGCTGAAAAGCATGAAAGCTTTATTTCTCCAACTTCGGATGGACACATAATTATGGAATTCTCAGGTAAGGAATTAATTAAGGGAGAGCCAGATGCTTCAAGTTTCCCTTCTGGTGGACTTAGAGCAACATTTGAAGCTAGAGGATATACAGCTTGGGACCCATCATCTTATGCTTTTATTAAAGATGGCATACTATGTATTCCAACAGTTTTCTATTCTTATAGCGGAGAAGTTTTAGATAAGAAAACTCCATTATTACGTTCAATGGATGCTTTAAATAAACAAGCCCTTAGAATATTAAAGCTATTTGGAAATGAAGATGTATCTAAAGTAATTACGACTGTAGGAGCAGAACAAGAATATTTCCTAGTAGATGAAGATTTATATAATAAAAGACCTGACTTAATATTAACAGGAAGAACCTTAGTAGGGGCTCGTGCTCCAAAGGGTCAAGAGCTTGAGGACCATTACTTTGGAGCTATTAAACCAAGAGTTGCTGAATTTATGAAGGACTTAGATGAGGAGTTATGGAAGCTTGGTATTTTAGCTAAAACTAAGCATAATGAAGTTGCTCCTGCTCAACATGAATTAGCTCCTATATTTACTACTACAAATATAGCTACAGATCATAATCAAATTACTATGGAGTTAATGAAAACTATAGCTAAAAGACATAAGTTAGTTTGCCTTTTACATGAAAAGCCTTTTAATGGTATTAATGGTTCTGGTAAGCATAATAACTGGGCACTTTCTACTGATACAGGTATAAACCTATTAGAGCCAGGAGATTCCCCTGAAGAAAATGCACAATTTTTAGTTTTCCTATGCGGAATTATTAAAGCAGTAGATGATTATCAAGATTTACTTAGACTTGGTGCTGCCAGTGCTGGAAATGACCATAGATTAGGTGCAAATGAAGCTCCACCCGCAATATTATCAATGTTCTTAGGTGATGAACTTACTGAAATTTTAGAATGTTTAGAAAGTGATTCGTCTTATGCTACTAGATCTAAGGTTTGTATGGAAGTTGGAGTAGATATACTTCCTAAATTCCCAAAAGATACTACTGATAGAAATAGAACTTCACCATTTGCCTTTACAGGAAATAAATTTGAATTTAGAATGCTAGGATCTGAATTCTCACTATCTGGTCCTAATATAGTTCTTAATACAATAGTAGCTCAAACATTAATGGAATTTGCAGATATATTAGAAGATAAATCATCTCATGACTATGACTTTACTAAAGCCTTAACTAATTTAATAAAAACTACTATTAAAAATCATAAGAGAATAATATTTAATGGAAATAACTATTCTGATGCTTGGCTTGATGAAGCAGCTAGCCGTGGTCTTTTAAATATAAAATCAACTGTTGATTCTATACCATACTTTATTTTAGATAAAAATATAAAGTTATTTGAAGATCATAAAATATTTACTGTTTCAGAAATTTATTCAAGATATAATATTTTATTAGAAAATTACTCAAAGCTTATCCATATTGAAGCTCTTACACTTTTAGATATTACTAGAAAAGAAATTCTTCCATCAGTGATGAGCTTTATGAATGATTTAAGTTCTTCTATATTAGCAAAAACATCATTACCTTTTAAAGCTACTTCAAAAATGGAAGAAGGTTTATTAACTAAAGCTTCTGATTTAGCAGACAAACTATATTTATCAGCTGAAGGACTTAATACCTTAGTTTCAGAGTTTGAAGAATCAGAAGATAATTTAAAAACAGCTGAGTTTTATCATTCAACTATAATACCTTCTATGGAAGATATAAGAAAATATTCTGATGAACTTGAACTAATAGTTGGTAAGAAATATTGGCCACTACCAAGCTATGTTGAGTTGCTTTATGGAATATAAATAATATAATTTCAAGAAAATAGCACCTAAAAGTATTTTTACCTTTTAGGTGCTATTACTATTTATTTATTTCATCTACAAACTTCTTAGTAATAAGCTGTGGCCTTGTAATAGCTCCACCAGTTACTACAGCTAATGCTCCAAGTTCTAAGCATCGTTTAGCCTTTATAGGAGTATCAACATTCCCTTCTGCAATAACAGGAATATTAATAGCTTTTATTACTTTCTTTAAAAACTCAAAATCATTATCTTCTATATTTAAACCTTTAGTGTAATCTGTATATCCATAAAGAGTAGTTCCAACAAAATCAAATCCATAGTTTTCTGCTATAATAGCCTCTTCTAAGTCAGAAATATCAGCCATTAAAAGCACATCTTTAAATTCTGATTTTATAGTTCTTACTACTTCAAATAAGTCACTTCCATCTGGTCTATCTCTTTTTGTTGCATCTATAGCAATTACATCTACTATTCCTAGATTGCAAAGTTCCCTTATTTCCTTTAATGTTGGGGTTATATAAACATTAGACTCTCCATAAACCTTTTTTATAATTCCTATAACAGGTAAGTCTACTTCTTTTTTAATTTCTCTTATATCTTCTATGGTATTTGCTCGTATTCCAATAGCTCCACCTATTTTTGCAGCCCTTGCCATTCTTCCCATTATAAATGAACTATGAAGAGGTTCATCATCTAAAGCCTGACAAGAAACTATTAGTCCACCTCTTACCTTTTCTATAAAACTTTCCTTCATATATACCTCTTATTTCTTTATATCAAAATATTTTCTTTTAATTTCTTTAGCCCTATTAATTTGCTTTTCCTCTGGCTTTTTCATAGGTTCTCTACAATACCCTGCATCAATACCCATTTCATTTAATATAAGCTTTAATGTATTGTATATTCCATTATCTAAAATTTCTATTATAAAATCGTTAGTTTCATGTTGAAGCTGAAGTGCTCTATCTATTTTTCCACTTCTAGCACATTCAAATATTTCCCTAGCCTTTAAGCCATTTAAATTATAAGTTGACCCTATAGCCCCATCTATTCCTAAAACAGTTGCTGGCAAAAGCATTTCATCAAAGCCTGCATATATATATTTATCAGGATACGCTTGTCTAACCCTCTCTAATAAATAAAAGTCTCCTGCTGTAAACTTTATTCCTATTATTTTTTCATTTTGAAATAACTCTCCAAATTGCTCTACTGATAGATTTACACCAGTTAAAAATGGAATGGAGTAAATTATCATTTTATTATCTACTGAATTTATAATAGTATTGTAGTAATTTTTTATTTCTTGGAAATCAAACTTATAATAAAATGGTGTTACTGCTGATATAGCATTATATCCAAGCTCTGTAGCATATTTAGCAAGCTCTACAGCTTCCTTAACATTTACTGAACCTACTTGTGCTATAAGAGTTACCTCATCTTTAACTTCCTCTTTTGCTAGCTTAAAAATTCTTTTTTTCTCTTCAGTAGAAAGCATAAAGTTTTCCCCTGTACTTCCCCCAACATATAAACCATCCATTTTACAAACATCAATATTATGTCTTATTATTTCTCTAGTTCCCTTTTCATTAATATTTCCATCTTTATCAAATGATATTAATAAGGCTGAATATAACCCCTTCATACTTGCCCTCCAAATTTTTTATATAGTTAGTGCCCATTTATACATTTTATCTTCTAATCCATAAAGTACATCCTCATGTCCATACTCTGGATAAACAATCATATTCTTTTTCGATAATATTTTATTAAACATTGCAAATTGAGTTGATGGAGGACATGTAGTATCCATTAATCCTGTAGCTACATTTACCTCGCCCTTAATTCTATGAGCAAAATTTTGTATATCTATATAACCTAATGTATTAAATATTTCATCTTCCTTTTCATGAGTTGGATCTATAAATTTAAAATATCTTTTTATTTCAATATAAGCATCTCCACCTAAATCCATATCCCAAACTCTTTTGTAATCACATAAAAATGGATATATAGCAAATGTAGCTTTTATTCTTTTTTCTAATGCTGCACAAGCTAATGCTAATGCCCCTCCTTGAGAACCACCTTTTGTAGCTACTCTTTTTTCATCTATAAAATCCATTTCCATAATTATTCGTGCTAATAAAACTGTATCTAAAAATATATCCTTATATAGTAGCTTTTCTTTTCCTTCTCCAAGCCCCCTTACTATATGACCTTTTACAGTTATCCCTTTTACGCCCCCAACATCTTCTGAAAGACCTGATTGTCCTCTACAATCTAATGCTGCTATACAAATACCACTTGCAGCATATTTTAACTTTGATGACCAATCTAAGCTATTCCCTCCATAACCATGAAACTCTAATATTGCAGGCACCTTTCCATTTATTTTTTTAGGCTTAATAAACTTAGCATGTACCCTTGCCCCATTAGTTCCTGTAAAGTAAAGGTGATAACATTTTGCAAAGGAAACCTTAAAGTCAGATTCTATCAATTCAACCTTTCTATCTACTTCTTCTAGCTTTTCTAAATTCTCATCCCAAAAGCTATCAAAATCCTTTGGCATTGGGTTTATTCCCTTATATTCATAAAGTTCCTTTAATGGCATATCTACCATTGGCATAATTAAAATCATCTCCTATAAATATCTTCTTTTAATTAAACAAATATGCTTTAACCTTTTACTGCCCCTATAGTTATTCCTTGAGTAAAGGATTTTTGACATATTAAGAAAATTATAATCATAGGTATTGATGCAAGAGCTGCCCCTGCCATAAGTAATCCATAATTACTAGTAAACTCAGCTTGTACAGTAGCTATTCCTAAAGGTAAAGTTTGCATATCTTTACTTCTTATTAAGATTAATTGCATAAAGTAATCATTCCATGAAGAAATAAATGTAAATATAGCTAATGCTCCAAGGCCAGGCTTAACTATTGGTAAAACTACATTTTTAAATATCCCTAATTGACTACATCCATCTATTTTTGCTGCCTCTATTAATTCACTTGGTATAGTTTCACTAAATTGCTTCATTAAGAAAATACCAAATGGCCATCCTACAGCTGGAAGTATAAGTGCTTGGTAAGTATCTATCCAATTAAGTTTAGTTAGTATTGTAAATAAAGGAACCATAATAACTTGTTTTGGTAGAGCCATAGCTGCTATTAACATCCAAAATATAAGCATTCTACCTGGGAACCTCTTTTTAGCAAGAACATAACCTGCAAAGGCTGATGTTACACATACTAATATAGTTGTTGAAATAGCTATAAAAAAGCTATTGAAAGTCCATCTCCCTAATGGTAATGCTGCTAAATCAGTCCAGTTTTTTAAGGTTGGATCATTTGGAATCCATTGTGGCGGTATTGCCATAGTAGCTTCTTGCACCTTAAATGATCCTGATACTATCCAGTAAAACGGGAAAATAAATATTATTGTTGCAATACAAAGTATTACCATTGCTGTAATATTTCCTGGTGTCCACTTAAGTCTATGATCGTATAATTCTTCTTCCTTTTTCTTCTTTCCTTTTCCAAACATATTCTTCTCTCCCTTCCATTAAAAATCAATATCAGTTCCAAGGAACTTATATTGTATTATTGATATAGCTACAACTATAATTGCTAAAACCATACCCATTGAGGATGCTAGTCCAAATTTACCTAAGGTAAATGACCTTTCATAAACTTGATACATTATTGTTGTAGTTGCATAATTTGGTCCCCCAGCTGTTAAAAGCTGAATTATGGAGAAACACTGGAAGGAATTTATTGTTGTTATTATAAAAATATAAAGACTTGTTGGCTTTAAAAGAGGCCATGTTATCTTCCAAAATATTTGCTTAGAAGAAGCTCCATCAATTTCTGCTGCTTCTAAGTAATCCTTTGGAACATTTCCTAATGCTGCCATATATAAAACTATAGGTTGCCCTACAGATAACGTTACTAATACTATTAACATAGCTATTTTAGCTACCTTAGCATCTGCTAACCATAATTGTGGTTGCCCACCAAATTGTTCTATAATATAATTTAAAATTCCATAGTTTGGATGTAATATCCATCCCCATACTAGTGTTATAGATACTACTGATGCAATAGCTGGCAAATAAAATACTGATCTAAAAAAGCTTCTAATTTTTGATGATCTTTTATAGATAGTAGTTGCTACAAATAATGAAAACACCATAACACATGGTACATTACCTATAACTAAAAACATTGTATTCCATAAGGATTTTAAGAATACCTCATCTTTAAAAATGTTTACATAATTATCAAAACCAATAAACTCTGAATTTCTTAAGGTATAGTCAAAAAAGCTCATACCTATTCCACCTATCATTGGAATTACAACAAACCCTATAAAAAATATTGCTGCTGGTAATAAAAATAAATAAGCAGAAACCCATTCACGTTTTTGTAATTTACTATGTTTTAACTTCTTTTTTCTACCGTTATCAATTTTAGTATCTTTTGCCACATCTAACATTATTTCGCCCCCTTTATTAATTTAAATAAAAGAGTTAGACTGTCCTTTTATTCTTCTAATCTAACTCTTTAATTTTATTTTTTAACCTTAATTATTTTTTAAAGTAGCATTTGCCTTTTCATTTAAAGCTTTTAATGCTTCCTCTGGAGTTTTTTGTGATAAAGTTATTTCTTGTAATGCTGGGAACCAGTGAGTTCTCATTTCAGCAAATCCTGGTACTGTATTATAGTAAGGAGCTGTAAATTTACCCATAGCTTCAACAGCCTTCATTTCTTCTGAATCATATAATCCCTTTATTGAATCTCTTACTGAGAAAGTACCTGTTGAAATAATATTCTTTTCTTGCCATTCAGGGTCATTACATAAGAAATCAATAAACTTCTTAGAAGCTTCTATCTTAGCTTCATCGCCATTATCAAATACACATAAACCACCTATTAATGATTCAAGCTTTGGTTCATTAGGTGATGGTAACGCTAACATAACGTCTTCAAAATTACCTACTTTATTTTCAATATTACTCTTTGCTAAACCTGGTGAATATAATATTGTAAATGCAGCTTTTCCATTTATAAATAAGTCAATTGCATCATTTGAAGCTAATGCTTCTCCACCTTTTCCTATTATTCCTTCTTCTACTCCAGCCTTAACCCATTCCATTGATTTAACCATTTCTGGAGAATCTAATGTATATGCACTTAAATCGTCATTTAATATTGAACCACCATAAAGGTTTGCTAAAAATGCTCTAGTTCCTTGATCCCCTGCTGTACTCTTACTATAAAATGTCATAGGAACTACATCAGGTTTTGCTTCTTTAATAGCTCTTAATGCCTTTTCAAATTCTTCAACAGTCCAAGTTCTACCTTCTCTATCAAGTGGTAATAAATCTAAAAGTCCTGCTTCTTCAAACATAGTTTTATTTACTGCCATATTAAATACAGTAGTGTTAAATGGATACATATAATATGTTTCATCTATTCTACAACCTTGTAATATTGATTCTTGGACATCTCCATCTAATTTGTCTATCATGTCGTTTACATCTGCAAGTAAACCTTGTCTTCCATAATCAATTATTCTTCCTGGTGCATCATAAAGTACATCTGGAGCTGAATTTGATGCTATTGCAGCATTTATTTTTTCTCCTCCACCATTAAATGAAATCATTTCTACCTTTACTTTTATGTCAGGGTTTTTAGCTTCAAATGCTTCTACAATTTCTTTTTCATAGCTTCCATCTTTTACATCAAAGTTAGGGAAGTTCCACCATGTAATTTCAGTTTGTTTTCCTGAATCACTTGGCTTGTCCTCCGCCTTATCAGTCGTTCCTCCACATCCAGTTAAAAGTGTCATTCCCAATGTTGCTGTTAATAAAATAGTAGTTATTAATTTTAGCTTTTTCACAAAATATCCCCCTCTTAAATATGATTTTAAATTTAGCATTATGTTGCTTTACCCTTTATTATTATTCTGGCTTTTTACTTATTATGCCAAAAGTAAAATAAATATTTTAATTAAATACTTTTATAACTTTTTCTAGGCAGAATTTCCACGTAATATTTCTTAGTAAGTTTTGATATTAATAGTATCTTAAATATAATAAAAGCCGAGAAATATATTCTCGGCTTTGTAAAATATTATAAGATATAACAGTTCAATATCAAACTGGATTAAAAAAATCATGTTCCCCTGGTGATTGAGGCATTTTACTTATATTACAAATGCTTTTTAAATAAATCCTTTTTCTTTAAACCATTTGATTTTGCTTTTGAATTCCAAAACATATTTCCAGCCATTTTAAAAGCAAACCTAGGAAAATTAGGTGATATTAATAAATCTTCTCCACTTTTGCCTTCTAAAATATTATTTGCTAGTATGTTTAATACTTTTCCTAGATTCTTCTTAGGTCCATAGCCTATTGGAACATCTTTTATCGAACCAATCATCTCTCCTGCTCCAGTTCCTATAGCTTGCCCCCATGTCAAGTTAGATTTTTTACACCAATTCTTCATCATTTCTATAGCTATACTATTTTGTCTCCCTTCATAAAAACCACAATTAGCTACCGTATAAACAATTGTATCATTTGTTGTATTTAACTTTAAGTACGCTTCTAATCCTACTAATGTATTTAGTAAATGAGATGGTATACCGTCTACGTATATATATGATGCATCTCTCCATTTCTTATTGTAAAATACGGATGGATGTATGATGTACTCCTATCCATTACATTTTTTACAAAAGGACTATATCCTCCGTAAGTACATTTTGTAACTATTATAATCTCTTCACTTTGAGAGATCATCTTGCCCATCTCTTGATAGTCATCCTTAATCACGCAAGTTGCAGGAGTTTTTATCCAACAATTAAAACAACCAACACATTTTTTTATACTACTGTTATTTGATATAGTAATTATATCGTTAGGTATTTCTTTAAAGTATCTTTTTAACTCTTCCTCTTTTAAGTCATTTATTAATAATCTCATCTAATCTAAATCCTTTTACTCATTATTTAATATTAGTGATAGTGATTTATCTGTATAAAATGTATTTGTATTATACAAAAGTATTCCATCACTCTAACTCTATGCCACTTCAATTTTCTAAACTATTAGAAGTGATTCTCTAATAGTTCATTTATAACCTTGTCAATTTATATTGTCTGCACATACTCATCTCACTATTATACATAAGTTTCCACATATTTCAAAGTATTATAATACCCTTGTAATATAAAAAAAGCGAATTCAAATTAATGAATTCGCTTTAAAATGGTGACTCCTAGGGGAATCGAACCCCTGTTACCACCGTGAAAGGGTGGTGTCTTAACCGCTTGACCAAGGAGCCTTATTAAGTTACTTTTTGGTTATTTGCCAATTTAAAATAAATTGGCGACTCAGAAGGGACTCGAACCCTCGACCCCCGGCGTGACAGGCCGGTACTCTAACCAACTGAGCTACTGAGCCATTTATTTTGGTGGGCACAACAGGGATCGAACCTGTGACCCTCTGCTTGTAAGGCAGATGCTCTCCCAGCTGAGCTATGCGCCCAAAATAAAAATGGTGACTCCTAGGGGAATCGAACCCCTGTTACCACCGTGAAAGGGTGGTGTCTTGACCGCTTGACCAAGGAGCCTTATTAAATTGTTTTTTGGTTATTTGCCAACTTAAAAATAAATTGGCGACTCAGAAGGGACTCGAACCCTCGACCCCCGGCGTGACAGGCCGGTACTCTAACCAACTGAGCTACTGAGCCATTTATCTTGGTGGGCACAACAGGGATCGAACCTGTGACCCTCTGCTTGTAAGGCAGATGCTCTCCCAGCTGAGCTATGCGCCCAAAATAAAATGGTGACTCCTAGGGGAATCGAACCCCTGTTACCACCGTGAAAGGGTGGTGTCTTGACCGCTTGACCAAGGAGCCTTATTAATCTTTACTCGTTTGTTTTACTTGTTTGTTTCAACTCGTTTTCCTCTCGAGCACATTACCTATAATACATAATTTTTAATATAGTGTCAACACTTTTACTAAAGTTTTTTTTATTTTTTTTAGAAAGTATCTTTCTACTCTATCATCAGCACTTGTTCAACCCCTGATTTTACGCCATTTATAGCCATCCCATATCTAGAAAGTTGTAACTGTTTTTCTTCAATTTCTTTTTCAATTTTTTTAATTTCAAAGACACAAAGTTCTAAAAAATCCTCTTTTTTTATTTCTTCTATAAAAACATTATACCCTGTTTTTTTAAAATTTTCTCCATTGGCAATAATATTAATTGGAATACTATCATTTATCATACAAACTATTTCTTTATCCCAAATACCTCTTTTATTTACTTTGTACTTATCCTTTAGTAAATTTAATGATTTAATTTCTAATTCAAACTGACTTTGTATTGTATCTAATAAAACTTTATAAAAAGCTATAGAAATTCCTCTATTTAATTTTATTTTTAAAAAGCACTTATTTTTTATAAGAAATTCATCTATATCCGATTCTGTAATAAATTCTACATCATTGTTTAAAAATATATTTATACCCTTTGAACTTGGATAATTAACTACTACTTGATCATAGTTCATTCTTCTTACCTTAAACTCTTTATTAAAATCACTATTTTTTTCATTTTTAACTCTCACCTTCACAAGTATCACCTCTTTAAATAGTATTCCATAGTTTTATAACTTATATTACTATGATAGAATTTATTTAAATATGAATAAAAAACAAGGAGATTAACATATTATGATACATCATGATTTAATTATAGTTGGTGGCGGAGCTTCTGGATTAACTGCAGCTATTACTGCAAAAGATTTTGGTTTAGATGTAGCTATTATAGAAGCTACTGATAGAATAGGAAAAAAAATTCTTACAACAGGAAATGGTAGATGTAATATTACTAACAATAATATAACCTTTCCTTTTAAAAATTTTCATAGTGAAAACTCTGATTTTTTTATTGATTGTCTTTCAACTTTTTCTGTAGAGGATGCTAAGTCATTCTTTTTATCTTTAGGTTTACCTATTGTTGAATTACAAAGTGGTAAAATGTATCCACAATCACTTCAAGCTTCTTCTGTTGTTGATATTTTTAGATTAGCTATAGAAGATAGAGGAATACCTTTATACACAAGCTGCAAATTAAAAGATATCCACAAAAGGAAAAACTTTAAATTATCCACAGATAACGAAGAACATAAGTTATTCACATGTAACAAATTACTTTTAGCCTGTGGAGGAAAATCAGCAGTTAAAACAGGATCAGATGGTTCTGGATACACACTTGCAAAATCCTTTGGTCATAAAGTAATAGAAACTATTCCCGGTATTGTTCAATTAAAATTAGACCATCCTCATTTAAAAGCTTTATCTGGAGTAAAATTTGATGGTTATACAACATTACTAGTTGATAAAAAACCTATTAGAAAGGAATTTGGTGAAGTCCTATTTACTGATTACGGTGTATCTGGTCCCCCTATTCTTCAAATATCAGGTCAGGCTTCTAAAGCTTTAAGTAAAGGTAAAAATGTTGAAATTTCGGTGGATATGATGCCTAAATCAACATTAGATGATATGGAAAACTTTATAGAAGGTCATTTAGCTGTATTTTCTCATAGGCCTTTAATAGATGCATTAATAGGTGTTGTAAATAAAAAGCTAATCCCTACACTTATTAAGCAAGCTGGAATTTCTAACTTACATACTCCTTGCTATGATTTAGAATGGAAAGATAAAAAACGTCTTATTTCACTATTTAAAGAATGGAACTTTAAATGTACTGGTACTAACGGATTTAATCAAGCACAAGTTACTATAGGTGGAATAGATACTAATGATATTAATCCTAAAACCCTTGAATCAAACCTAGTAGATAATTTATATTTCTGTGGTGAAATTATGGATGTCAATGGAGACTGTGGTGGCTTTAATTTACATTGGGCATGGAGTTCTGGTAACTTTGTTGCTAAAAATATATATGAAAAAACAAAGGCAAACTCATAGAGTTTGCCTTTTCCATTACTTTTTCCAGTACCCAATAATCTTAGTTAATTCTGTTCCATCAGTATTTTCAATTTTATGTATTGATTTTATTTTATAACCTTCTAATTCTAAAACAGCTGACTTTGACTGTATTTCCTGACCATAGTGACACTCTTTTTCAAATGTAACCACTATTCTTTCAAGTTCATAATCTTTTATAATTTCTACAGGTAATGATTCCATTGCCCATTCAACATATTTAGTATTATTAACATGATTATTAGAATCTATATCACTAAATCTTACCCCAAAGCTTTTACTATACATAGCCTCTTCTAGCTTTTCTAATCTTTCAATGTTTACATTGCCCTTTATATCACCATCAACCCCATATACTTCATATTGGTCTGCTGGCACTCTCATAGCCCTTCTTTTCTCTATATCAATTAGGAAAAATACAGCCTTTGCTTCTACTATCTTTTCTCCTGACTCATCATACATATCATAGCTTCTTAAAGCATAAAATCTCTTAAATCCATAAGGCTCAGTTACTATCTTTATAGTTTCACCATGCCTTGGATATCTTTTTATATTAATATCATATTGATAGAATACCCATGCCATCTTTCTTTCATTTAAGTAATCTATACCAACTCCTAACCCCTCTGATTGAGTTGTTCCTATATCCTCTATAAAATTAATTAATGATTTAATCGTACAATTCAAATTACAGTCTACTTCATAATAATGTATCTCATAATCCTTGCTAAACTTTTTACCCATTATATACCTCCAACTATATTATATTTACTGTATATCTAAATTCTTATTATAATAAATATACCACTTTTTTACTTATTTTTCACATAAAAAAAGAATTATATAGCTATACTATATAATCCCTTTTTAATACTATTTTTACTTATTTAAAGCCTCTAATAAAGCTTCTAAGCTTAATCCATGTACACTTGCAGCTTCTTCTAAAGTTTCTGATTGTGCTGAAGGACATCCAACACATCCCATTCCAAATCCCATTAATATTTCAGCTGCACCCTCTTTTAACTTTATAACTTCTCCAACTGTCATATCCTTTGTAATCATAAGAACACCTCCAATATACTCCGTTTAATATGTTTATATTATATACACTTTATTTTTTAAAGTCAATAAAGCTATATTTAATAATATCTATTAAAATTTAACTCTCTTAGTAAATGTTCTACATTTACTCCACGCTCAATACATGCCTCTTCTATTGTTTGACTATCATTTATGTTTGTTCTTCCACATCCAATTCTATTAGTCATAAATATTTGTTCAGCTTGGTGGTTTCTACTAATAGCCTCACTTATAGTCATGTCTTTTGTTATCATAATATCTACGCTCCTACATTCTAAGCTAATTTCAATTTTACATAAATATCATTCCCTTAAATGTATATATTATTTATGCCCTTATAATAAATTAACCTAGAAAGACTAGCTTTCTAGGTTATATCTTATAATTCTTTAGTTACTCTTATAGTTTGATCTCTTCTTGGTCCTACACCAACTATTGAAATCTTAGTTTCTGTAAGCTCTGCAATTCTATTTAAGTACTTCTTAGCATTTTCAGGTAGTTCATCAAAGCTTCTTGCTTCTGCAACTTCTTCTCCCCAACCTTCAAACTCTTCATAAACTGGCTCACACTTAGCTAAATCTTCTAAGCTTGCTGGGAAATAATCTATAACTTTATCGTCAAACTTATATCCTACACAAATCTTTAGCTTTTCTAATCCAGCTAATGTATCTATCTTAGTTACACATAATGAAGTTAATCCAGATACTCTAACTGTAGTCTTTAATATAACAGCATCTAACCATCCACATCTTCTTGATCTTCCAGTAGTTACTCCATATTCATGACCCTTTTCTCTTATCCATTCACCAATTTCATTATCTAATTCTGTTGGGAAAGGTCCTTTACCAACTCTTGTTGTATAAGCTTTAGCAATACCAACAGCATTAGTTACCATTGTAGGTCCTATACCAACACCATTCGTTACTCCTCCAGCTGTAGTATTTGATGATGTTACGTAAGGGTAAGTTCCGTAATCTATATCAAGTAACATCCCTTGTGCACCTTCAAATAAAACTGTTTTGTCTTTCTTTATTTCATCATATACTCTAACAGATGTATCTTGAACGTATGGTCTTAATCTATCTGCAAACGCCATGTACTCAGCAAGTATTTCATCATAGTTTAATGCTTCCCCACCTAGTACCTTAGTTATATATGCATTTTTCATTTCTACATTTTCTTTTAATTTTTCTTCAAAAACTTCTCTGTGCATAAGGTCACAAACTCTTATACCACATCTTTCAAATTTATCTGTATAACATGGTCCAATACCTTTACCAGTTGTTCCAATGTCATTTTTACCTCTTGCCTTTTCTTTTAATTTGTCTAAAACTCTGTGATATGGCATTATAAGGTGTGCTCTATCACTAACTATAAGCTTTGATGGTGTAACTTTAACACCCTCTTCTTCTAAGTAGTCTATTTCTTTAAATAAAGCCATAGGATCTACAACTACACCATTCCCTATAACATTTAATTTCTCATCATGTAGTATTCCTGAAGGAATTAAGTGAAGCTTATATTGCTTATCTCCAACTTCAACTGTATGACCTGCGTTATTTCCACCTTGGAATCTAACAACTACTTGAGCTTCTTCTGCTAAGTAATCAGTCATCTTTCCTTTACCTTCATCTCCCCATTGTGCTCCTAGAACAATAAATGCTGACATTTATTTTGCCTCCTTTATTAAAAAACTACAATTACCATAGTTTTAAATTAACAAATTTTAATCAGAGAAATACTCTCCACCTAACATAGTAACAAAGTAGAATGAAACTTTCAACTTCTTTTGCGAATAATTTTTTGCATTTTTTTATAATAATTCGTATAATTGTTATATATCTTTAGTTTACGCTATTTATTAATTTTAATTATATTTTATAAAAGGAGTGTTATTATGAACATTTATGAAGAAGCTCTTAAATATCATGAAGAACTAAAAGGTAAGCTTGAAATTACATCAAGATGTAAGATAGAAAACGAAAAAGATTTAAGCTTAGCTTATACACCTGGTGTAGCCGAGCCTTGTAAGGAAATACATAAAGATCCATCAAAAGCTTATATATACACAAGAAAATGGAATACTGTTGCTGTAATATCTGATGGTACTGCTGTATTAGGATTAGGTGATATAGGTCCACTAGCATCATTACCTGTTATGGAAGGTAAGTCAATATTGTTTAAGGCTTTTGCTGACGTTGATGCTTTTCCAATAGTTCTAGACACTAAAAATGTAGATGAGATTGTTGATACAATCGTTAGAATAGCTCCTACACTTGGGGGAATAAATTTAGAAGATATATCTGCTCCAAGATGCTTTGAAATCGAAAAAAGATTAAAAGAAAAATTAGATATACCAGTTTTCCATGATGATCAACATGGAACTGCTATAGTAGTGCTTGCCGGATTAATAAATGCACTAAAAATAGTAGGTAAAAATCTACAAGAAATTAAAATAGTTATTAATGGTGCTGGTTCTGCTGGAACTGCAATAGGTAAGTTACTTTTATCTTGCGGAGCAAAAAATATAATAATGTGTGATAAAAGTGGAGCTATCTACAGAGGAATGGATTATATGAATGATTCTATGAAGGAATTAGCTCAAATAACTAACATAAATAATGAATCTGGATTATTAGTAGATGTAATTAAAAATGCTGATGTCTTTATAGGGGTATCTGCTCCTAATATAGTATCTAAAGAAATGGTTTCATCAATGAATAATGATGCTATATTATTTGCTATGGCTAATCCAATACCTGAAATCTTCCCAGCTGATGCTAAGGAAGCAGGTGCTAAAGTTGTTGGTACAGGTAGATCTGATTTCCCTAACCAAGTAAATAATGTTTTAGCTTTCCCTGGAATATTTAGAGGTGCTTTAGATGTTAGAGCATCTGAAATAAATGAAGATATGAAAATAGCTGCAGCATATGCTATTGCTAATTCTGTATCAGAAGAGGATTTAAATCCTGACTTTATAATTCCAAAAGCATTTGACTTAAATGTTCAAAAATTAGTAGCAGAAGCAGTTAAAAATGCTGCTATTAATAGTGGATTATCTAGAATATAACAAAAGGAGAGCCTAGCTCTCCTTTTTACATGCTTTTTGATTTATCTGCACACTTTTCCATAGCTTTTATTACTGAATTTCTAAATCCTTGATTTTCAAGCTCTAAAACCGCTTCTATAGTAGTTCCACCTGGAGAGCATACCATATCCTTTAATTCTCCTGGATGTTTACTTGTTTCTAATGCAAGTTTAGCTGAGCCTAGTAAGCTTTGTGATGCCATTCTATATGCCTTAGCTCTTGGTATTCCCATCTTTACTGCTGCATCTGCCATAGCCTCTATAAACATAAATACATAAGCTGGTGATGACCCACATAAGGCAATAAATCCATGGAAATCTTTTTCCTCTAGTATTTCATATTTACCAAAGCTATTATATAAGCTACATACGTATTCTAATTCATCATTATTTACATTTTTATTAGGACAAATAGCTGACATTCCTTCTCCAACTAATGCTGGTGTATTAGGCATAGTTTTTATTATCTTTAAATCTTTTCCAAACCATTCCTCTACTTTATCTAATTCTATACCTGCTGCAATAGTAACTATTATTACATCTTCCTTTAAACTATCTTTTACTTCATCTATCACAGATTTATACATATTAGGCTTTACTGCTAAAAATAATACATCTGAAAACTTTGCTACTTCTATATTACTTAATGTACAGTTAATACCCTCTTCATTTATCATTTTTTCTTTTGACTTTTCTGTTTTAGTAGAAACTAATATATTTTTCTTTTCTATTGTCTTAGAATTAATAAGCCCTAAAACCATAGATTTACCCATGTTTCCACATCCAATAAAACCAATATTCATTTTATATTTCCCCCTCTTTTTTATTCTAAATTACTAATTTTATCTTATTTAATTATATTTTATAAATTTCACCATAACCCTCATATCATAGCTTATCCAATTAAACATAAACTATAGTTATATAAGGAGGTATGTATATGAAAAAGGAAACCATCTTTGCATTAACTGAATTAATTCAAAATAACTCCTTAAAGAAAAATAATAATCCTATAATAAATATAACTCAAAATGAGCATTTTTATAATATATATATTTATCTTAGAGACTTAAAAAAGGATGAAATATGCCTAAAGTATATAAATAATTTTTTAATAATGAATTTTTCTTTAAAGACTCTAAATGATGAATTACTAACTTATAAGCGTTCATTTTATTTAAAGGATATAGATATAGATAAAAGTAAAAATATAGCCTCTGCAAACTTAGTTTATTTAAAGGTTCCTAAAATAGTAACCTCTCAATTTTAATTATCTTAATATAAACTCTAAATTATATTAATAAAAATAATAAAGAGTGCAATAAGAAACTTTCTCTTATTGGCACTCTTATTTAAAAGCTTTAAATATATTCTTTTAATCTTTATAAACTAACTCTAAATTAGCAAATTTACTGTGTGAACCTATCCAAGCCATCTTAACTGTTCCAACTGGACCGTTTCTTTGCTTAGCTATAATACATTCACCGATATTCTTTTCTTCAGTTTCCTTATTGTAATATTCATCTCTATATAAAAACATAACAACGTCAGCATCCTGTTCTATTGATCCTGATTCTCTTAAGTCAGATAACATAGGTCTATGGTCTGCTCTTTGTTCCGGAGCACGAGATAACTGTGATAAGGCTATTACAGGACATTCCATTTCCTTAGCTAAAGCTTTTATAGACCTTGATATTTCTGATACCTCTTGTTGTCTACTTTCACTACCAGCACTACCAGACATAAGCTGTAAGTAGTCAATTAATATCATATCTATACCATGCTCCATTTTTATCTTTCTGCACTTAGATCTCATATCCATTACACTTAATCCAGCTGTATCATCAATAAATATTCTAGCCTTTGATAATGGTCCTGTTGCCATAGCTATTCTTTCCCAATCATCATCATCTAAGTTACCTGTTCTAAGCTTTAACATATCTACATTAGCTTCTGAACATAATAACTTATATGCAAGTTGCTCCTTAGACATTTCCAGAGAAAATATAACTACACTTTTTCCTTCTCTTAATGCAGCATTTTCAGCTATATTTAATGAAAATGTAGTCTTTCCCATTGAAGGTCTGGCTGCTATAAGAACCATATCACCCTTTTGGAATCCTGATGTCTTAGCATCTAAGTCTCTAATTCCAGAACCAACTCCAGTTATACTACCTTTGTTATTAAATAGCTTTTCTATTTCAATAAATCCTCTTTCTAATACTTGTGAAAGAGGTTCATAATCATTTGACCCTTTTTTCTCAGCAATATCAAATATTTTCTTTTGTGCTAAATCTAAAACATCTTCAACCTTATCTTGCTTATTATAACTTTCCTCTATAATAGCAGTTGAAGATTTTATAAGCTTTCTTAAAAGAGACTTTTCTTCAACAATTTTTATATATGCACTTAAGTTAGCAGTAGTTGGTACAGAAGCACTTAATTCTGATATATAAGTTACCCCACCTGACTTATCTAACATATCTGTTGATTTTAAATATTCTAATAAGGTTACTAGGTCTACAGCCATATCTTGTGAAAACATATCTCTTACAGCTTTATATAAAACCTTATGTCCATCTCTATAAAAGTCTTCTTCTTTTAGCTTTTCTAATACTTGAGCTATAGCACTTCTATCAATTATCATTGAACCTATTACTGATTGCTCTGCCTCTATGCTTTGAGGTAAACTTCTCATAACCGGTGTATCCATTTGTAACCTCCTTTTGTCAATTCCTAAAGATATTATAATCAAAATAATTTAACTTTACAATTTATATATTTTAAATATCATAGGTATATTTTTCTATATTTTATAGCAAAATAAAATTAAGCTTCCAGATGGAAGCTTAATCTACATTACTTCTCAAATACTATCTCCATAAGTTCCTCTATGTGACTTACTGGCATAACTTCTATGTCATTTAGTCCTAGAGGGACTTCTTTTTCGTTAGCTTTTGGGACAATAACTAATTTAATACCTTTTCTTCTTGCACCATAAATTTTTTCAAATATACCACCTACAGGCTTAACGTTTCCTCTTAATGATATTTCACCTGTTATAGCAATATCTTGTCTTATAGGCTTATCTAATAATGCACTTATAATACAAACTGTAATAGCTACACCTGCTGAAGGTCCATCAATATTACCTCCACCTACAACATTAACATGAATATCATAGTCCTTAATATCTTTGTCTGTTAGCTTTCTTATTACAGATGCTGCATTAAATACAGAGTCCTTAGCCATTGATCCTGCTGTTTCATTAAACTTAATTGTTCCCATACCTTTTTTCTTAGCAGGGAAAACTGCAGCTTCAATTTCTAAAGTAGATCCTACAAATCCACTAACTCCTAGTCCATGTATATGACCTGTAACTCCTGATTCAGTATTTTCAATTCTTTCATATGGGGTATATCTTCCTATTGAAATAACTTGTTCTACATCATTAATAGTTACAATATGACCATCTGGTTTATCATTACCTGTTGTATATAATGAATATCCATATGCATCTGATAATATATTTACAGCTTTTCTACCTTCTATAGTATATCTACTAATAAGCTCTGATACACCCTCTTCTAATTCTACATTAAGCTTTTTAGATGCATTATCAATTATTCCTTCAATATCTCTAGATGATAATGGTTCAAAATAAACTTCTGTACATCTTGATCTTAATGCAGGGTTTATTTGACTTGGATCTTTAGTAGTTGCACCTATTAAAACAAAATCTGCCGGTGCTCCATTTTCAAATAAATACTTTATATATTGAGGAGTATTTTCATCATCTGGATCATAATATGATGATGAGTATTCTACTCTTTTATCTTCAAGAACCTTTAGTAATTTATTTTGAAGAATGTCATCTAATTCTCCTATTTCATCTATAAATAACACTCCACCATGAGCTTCTGTAACAAGTCCAGTTTTTGGTTCTGGAACTCCTATTTCCGCTAAATCCTTTTTACTTCCTTGATATATAGGATCATGTACTGAACCTAATAATGGATTTGTTATTTCTCTAGGATCCCATCTTAAAGTTGTACCATCTACTTCAACAAACTTAGATTCATCATCAAAAGGTGTATGAATCAGCTTTTTAGCTTCTTCTAAAGCTAATCTAGCTGCTGATGTTTTTCCTACTCCTGGAGGTCCATATAAAATTATATGTTGTGGGTATGGAGATGCCATTTTTGAAATTAATGATTTTATAGCTCTTTCTTGACCAACAACTTCTTCAAAGTTTTCTGGTCTTAAAAGACTCATAACATTCTTATTAATCTTTTTAGCATCTAAAGCTTCTAATTTTTCTAATTTCTTAGTAGTTTTTCCGCTTTCAGGTCCCTTTTGTTTCTTTATTATAGAAAGCTTAATATCATCCATAAACTTATCTTGTCTTTCAGCTAGTGCTCTTTCCACTTGGCTTTCAACTTTATTTTGAACGTACTTTCTTGCTATGCTTTCTGATATAAAATATACTGTATCTTCTAAAACATCATGCACATTGCCTTCATTTGGAACTGTCTTTACGCCTTTTCCATCAGAAGCTATCATATTAAGAGCATAAACCCTTTCATATACATCTGGTGATGTAGAATACTTCTGAAGCTTAAATCTTACAGTTCTAGCTCTAACTGCACCTTCATCTAATACATTTTTAAGTATTTGATTTAATACATTTACTTGTGCATCTAATGATAAATCACTTTGTAATAAACTTTCTAAATTACTTTCATCATATGACTTCAAAGCAAATCCTCCTTATGCTTTTGGAACAATTATAACTCTCATCTTTGTTGTCACTTCTGGATATAATTTTATTTCTATTTCATATCCACCAGCTAGTTTTATTGTATCCATTACTATTTTCTTTTTATCTATTGATAAGTTAAATTTCTTATTAATTAATTCTGCTACATCTTTGCTTGTTATAGCTCCAAATAATCTTCCATTATCACCGCTCTTAGCTTCTAGGCTTACTTCTTTTCCTTTTAATTCTCCAGCTAACTTTTGAGCAGCTTCTAATTCAGCTAATTTTTGCTTTCTTTCATTTTCTTTTTTTGTATTTAATATGTGTAAGTTATTATCATTTGCTTGTTCAGCTAATTTTTTCGGGAATAAAAAGTTTCTTGCATATCCATCTGATGCCTCTATAACATCACCTTTTTTCCCTAATTTTTTAACGTCTTGTAATAATATTACCTTCATGCTATTCACCAATCCTTAAATATTTTTTAATAGAGACCTTTAATTTTTCAATTGCCTCTTCTACAGTTACATTAATTAATTTAGCGCCAGCCATATTCATATGACCACCACCTCCAAGAGATTCTAAAACAACTTGAACATTAGTATCTCCCATAGATCTTCCACTGATAATTATATCATCATTTATTTTTCCTAATACAAAACAAGCTTTTATCCCTGATATATTTAAAAGTTCATCAGCAGCCTTAGCTACCATAAAACTTTCTTTAATTCTCTCTGGTGAAACTGCTATTGCAACTCCCTTTTCAACATTAGCTGATTTAATTGTGTCTGCAATTAATAAATAATCATCTAAATCATCAGTAAACATTTTCTTTACTTCTGTGATATCTGCACCTACACCTCTTAAAAATGATGCTGCATCAAAGGTTCTAACACCAGCTTTAAATGAAAAGCCTTTTGTATCCATATAAATACCAGCTAACAATCCTTCTGCTTCAATTCTATTAATATTAGGCTTTTGGACCATATACTGAATGATTTCTGTTACCATTTCAGATGTAGATGAAGCATATACCTCAATATAGCTTAATATAGCACCTTCAATAATATCAGGACTCCTTCTATGATGGTCTATTATTATTTTTCTTTGTACCTTTTCAACAATATTTAAATTTTGTATATATCCTCTATTATGAACATCTACTATTATAAGCAGTGACTTTTCATTTAACTGTTCATTTGCTTGCTCAGATGTTACAAATAAAGAATTATACTTGCTATCACCTTTTAATCTATTTAAAAAGTAATCTATGGCACTTATATCATTATTTATAATAATATTGCATGGTTTACCAAGCTGTTTAACTACAGATGATAATCCTACAGCAGACCCAAAGCAATCCATATCTGGAGTTATATGACCTATTATAAATACATTGCTACTTTCATATATAAGCTCTTTTAATGCATGAGCAATAACTCTTGCTCTTACTCTGGTTCTTTTTTCTATTTCTATACTATTTCCACCAAAGAAGCTTATTTTTTCATTATTTTTAACAGCTACCTGATCTCCACCTCTACCTAATGATAGTTCTTTAGCTGTTAATGCAAAATGTTGATTTTCTTGTGGGGAAGCTCCCCCTCTACCAACACCTATGCTAAGTGTTACTTCTAATTTATTCCCTCTGTCAATATTAGATATACTATCTAATATTGGGAATTTAGAATTTATCTCTTCATCTATATACTTATCTTGAACAGATAATATATATTTATTTGAGTCATACTTCATTATCATAGCCTTCATTTTTTGAGCATATGCAGTAATTGATTTCTCAATTTCTGCTACAAGCATTGGTCTATCACTTTCTGATGTAGTATCTAATGCTTCAGCTAAATTATCTACTTCTATTAACATAATACTTTCTTTTGTATTTTCTATATTCTTCAAATTGCTTATGTCATTAAAGTAAACTAAATAAACATTATTTTCATCTTGTTTTATATTACTTGCATATACCTTATACAATGAATCTGCTATTTTTATTTTTTGATATAAATCCTCATCACAAGCTAATAGTCTTTCAATATTAAGACCTCTAGCTATACTAACTACATTTAAGCCAATAGGATTTTCTTCAGTAAATTCAGTAAATTTTTTATTGCTCCATATAATTTCTCCAGTTTTATTTATTATAGCCATTGGAAAAACTAAATTAAATACATTTTGATTTACTGATTCATCTATGTTTATCCTTAATTCTTCTACATGTTTAACTTCATTATTATCAATAACTTCATCATTATGACTATTACTATTTTCAATTATTGTAAATAAAATAAATATTATTAGTAATATAGTTCCCAATAAAACACTATTGATATAATAAAATGCTACACATGAAAGTACAAACATCAAAGGTGTTATCATTGACTTAATTTCTTTTAGCTTTTTTTTCATAAAAGACTCCTATACCATTAAATTAATGATGCTTTTTTAAATGATTTTGTAGCTTACTTAAGCTTCTTCCATCCTTTTCATATTCATGACCTTCTATTATTCCAGCTTGTAGCTTTCTTTTTACATCATCATCTACTTCTTCACATGAATATCCTAGTTTTTGTCCTAGTACATATAAAATAAGTATAGCTCCTGATATGCAATTTAAAATAGAATCTTGTGCTACATTGCTTCCTTTTGTTAATAAATGATAAAACTCACCAATTATACATAATAAGTTGGCTTTTAACTTTTCTATCATTTTTATATTAGCCATTATATTTAAATCATCTCTTTTCACTCTATTCCCCCCATAATTACCCTTGTATATATATTTTAATTATAATTACTTATTAATGCAACAAATTATAAATCCAATTACAATTTATGTAAATGAATTTATCTTTTATATAACAAAAAACCCCTGACAAAGCAGGGGTTATTATTACTATTCAGTTGTGAATGGTAATAATGCTATATTTCTTGATCTCTTTATAGCAGACGTTAATTGTCTTTGATGCTTAGCGCAAGTTCCAGAAATTCTTCTTGGTAATATCTTACCTCTTTCTGTAACGAACTTTCTTAGCTTAGTGATATCTTTATAATCAATAGCTTCAGCTTTTTCTACGCAGAAAGCACATACTTTTCTCTTAGATCTTCTCATTTTTCCTGATCTTTTCATATCTCTCATGCTAGTTACCTCCTTATAAAATATTAGACATTATTAAAATGGCATATCTCCATCATCTACTGGAGTCATGTCATCTTCAAAATTCATTCCACCAAATGCATTATTTGATGAATTTGAATAATCAGAACCAGAATTTGAAGAGTTATATCCACCGTTACCGAATGAATTATTGTTATCTCTTCCACCATTAGCATTTCCTGAACCAATGAATTCAAATGAATCTACAACAACATCTGTTGTATATCTCTTTGTACCATCTTTAGCATCATAACTACCAGTTCTAATGCTTCCTGAAATAGCTAATTGTCTTCCTTTAGTTAGATATTGCGCAATTGTTTCTCCAGTCTTACCAAAAGCTATGCAGTTGATAAAATCAGTCTCATCCTTTTTAAAAGGTCTTGTTACAGCTAACGAAAATCTTGTTACAGCAGTTCCGCTACCAGCAGCAAAATTTAACTCTGGATCTTTAGTAAGTCTACCAATAAGTATTACCTTATTCATACATTCTCACCTCTTACGCTTCTTGTTTAACTATGATGTGTCTTAAAACACCATCAGTAATTCTGAATATTCTGTCTAACTCTTTTGGTAAATCAGCATCAGCATTGAAGTTGATTAAAGTGTAGAAACCTTCGTTAACTTTTGAAATTTCGTAAGCAAGCTTTCTTCTTCCCCAAACGTCAACGTTGTCTACAGTTCCTCCGCCATTTTCTATTACACCTTTAAACTTTTCGATGTTAGCTTTACAAGCTTCTTCATCTAATGATGGGTGTAGTATAAATATAGTTTCGTACTTTCTCATCATTTTCACCTCCTCCCCTCGGACTTTGGCTGTGCATTACACAGCAGGGATTACAATTCAATATTCTATCAGTTGCGAAATTATTTTGCAAGTTTTTTATTTTAATTGCTATAAACTTACTATTTTTTTTGCATCTTTTTGGAATTTACTACGAGGTAACATCACTATTCTGCCACATCCTGTACATTTTATCTTTATATCTGCGCCTAATCTTATAACTTCAAAAGTTTTTACTCCACAAGGATGTTGCTTTTTCATTTCAACAATATCACCTAGTTCAAACGTATCTACCATTTGTTTTCCCCTCCATTTTGTATACTTATCTATTCTATCTTTTTTATACAACTAAACTTATATTTTTTTATTTTTCTTATTTATTTCTTCTACAAGTAAATTCTTTACTTCAGTTAAATTAATTTAATTAAATATAAAAAATAAATGTTCAAATTTAATTTTTAGAATTTATTAGTTGTGTTTTTGGATATGGAATTTCTATTCCTGCCTCATCTAATGCAACCTTTATTTCTTTTCTTAAATCTCTTTCCATCTTCCACTGACTTAAAGGTTTAGCTCTTCCAATAACTCTAATTGTTATTCCTGAAGCATTTAAAGAAATTACTCCTAAAACTTCAATATCTCCTCTTATTTCTTCTTCATTTTTCTTTTTAAACTTATTGCAAGCTGATGTTATTACTTTTATAGCGTTATCTGGATCCTCTTCATAAGCAACTTCAACATCTACTAGGAATCTAATATCACCCCTTGAGTGATTTGTAACTTCTAATATACTACCATTAGGAACTATATGAATATCGCCTGTGAAATCTCTTAAAACAGTAGTTCTTATTCCTATATCTTCTACAATTCCAGTATAAGGTCCTAATGTAATATGATCTCCTACTCCATATTGATCTTCAAATAGTATAAAGAACCCATTAATTAAATCTTTAACTAAACTTTGTGCTCCTATACCAACTGCAAACCCTCCAACTCCAAGAACTGCTGCTGATAAGCCTGAAAATATGGTTCCTATTATTAAGGCCGCTCCTGATATGTATACCCCATACTTTAGAGCACTTTTTAATACAGCACCTATTGTTATAGCTTTTTGTTCATTCATAGAAAAACTTAATTTACTCTTAACTTGGTTTTCCATAAATCTATCGATTAGTTTATTACCAATTTTGATAATAAAGTACATCATTAAGAAAATACTTACTACTTTTATACCTTTTCCTATGATAACCTCAAGTTCTTCCCATTTAATAGTTATACCAATTTGTCCACTTTCATTTCTACCTAAGCTAAATATAGCTAGATAATTATTCATTTAATCACCTACTTTACTTTAAATACTACGCAATATTATTGTAACCATCGTTACTCTTTTCATATATATTCTTAAAAGCAACTAAATTTTCGTTTATTACATAATCTATTAATTCTTTTTTTTCAATTCTTACACATAATCCGCAGCTTTGAGTTATAGCTGTTGGTGTAGGCATCATCTTAAATTCAAAATCTTTTTCCTTTAAAGTTCTTTCTGCTGTCATAGCATCTAATGTATTTTTAAATACAATTATAAAATAATTCATGTCTCTTCCTCCTCGTATAATATCTTTTGTAGACAGTTTTAAGTTAATTTCCAGTACCTAAACTTGCTACAATTTAAAAAGGACTGCTGGAAATTTAAAAGACAGTATAGAATTACTCCTAAACGTCAATATTTATATATGAAA
>NZ_JBOFYU010000051.1:0-54715 GCF_051654825.1 Clostridium sp. | reverse complement strand
TAATCCAAACTATAGGTAGAGCAGCTAGAAACTCTGAAAGTAGAGTTATAATGTATGCAGATAGAATAACTAAGTCAATGGATAAATCAATAAAGGAAACAGAAAGAAGAAGAGAAGTACAAATGAAGTATAATGAGGATCATGGAATAACTCCTCAAACTATAATTAAAGATGTAAGAGATGTAATAGAAGCAACAACTGCTGCAGAAGATGGAATAGCATACGAAGCAGAAAAGATTGAAGAAGTAGCACCTAAGGATAAAAAGAAATTAATTAAAAAGTATACAGATGAAATGATGGATGCAGCTAAAAATCTTCAATTTGAAAGAGCAGCAGAGCTTAGAGATATGATAGAAAAGCTTAAATAATTGTAAGTAAGATAGCAATTTAAGTGGTACTATTTTGGCAGTATATAAGTGTGATTTTAATTATGAAAATAAATCACACTTATAATTTTTTACAAACACATATTTAACTATTTAGCTAAATAACTATTGACTTAGGGTAATTTTGGATCTATTATAATAATATAAGAATATTTAGCTATTTAGCTAAATAATTAAGGGGGTGTTTTTTATAAATAAGGTATTTAAGGCATTAGGTGATCCTACAAGAAGAGAAATTTTAAAAATTTTAAATGATGGAAGTATGAATGCGGGAGATATAGCATCTAAGTTCGATATGTCAAAACCATCTATTTCAAAGCATTTAGATATTTTAAAGGACGCAGAACTGATAGTATCTGAAAAAAAGGGTCAATTTATAATTTATACACTTAACACAACTGTATTACAGCAAGCATTAGGTGGATTCTTAGGTTTATTTAATCAAGAGGGGTAGGAGGATTTTAAAATGAGTATAAAAAAATTAGACTTAACACAATGGTTAATAATAATTGCAAGTGCAATTATTATAGTACTAGGAATAATCAAAGGTGACTCTTCACTTATGAGTGCTATATTTTGTGCAATTATAATAGGTGTTTTAATAATAGTTGATATTAAAGCACCAACTATAGGAAATATTGATAAAGATAATCCAAAGGTTAAGTCTATGAGATTTATGAATAGATTTACTATGATATTAATAGTTGTAATTTCGATAGTTATGACGTTTTTTCCAGAAGGTATTAGTGAAGAGGGAACTAGTGGAATAGTATTAGTTGGAATAACATCTGTTATTATGATGATATTAGGAAATAAGTTGCCACAATTACCTATGAATAGAAATATAGGTTTTAGGCTTCCATGGATTATTAGAAATGAAGTAGTATGGAATAAAACACATAGATTTATGGGAATAACATCATTTGTATTTGCAATATTACAATTTATATTAGTATTTTTCGTAAAATCAGAAGTTGCTGCAAGTATAGGAATACTTGGTTGGATAGGGCTTGGAACTATTTATTCATTATATATTTACTATAAACAGTTCAATTAATAGAAAAATATATTTGATTAGAAGTAAGTCATAAAATAATTTTATGGCTTATTTTTTTATGTTCATTTTAAAGTTAACAAATTTTAACAAAAGATAAATACTGATAACATTTTCTTAATATGGATTTAATTGTAAATTGATATGATTACTTCATAAAAGAATGGAGGTAGTAGGAATGAATAAAAAGTTAAAATATATTATCGCAGCTGCTATTGTTACTGCAATGACTACAACATCAGTATTTAGTACAAGAAATGTAGTGGAGGTAAAGGCTGATGAAAAGGGAAATACTAAAAATGTTATATTTATGATAGCTGATGGAATGAGTACAGAAGCTATTACTTTAGCAAGATATTATAATGGTGGAACTCTTACTATGGATGAAATATCTAGTGGAGCTGTAACTACAAGATGGGCTAATGGTCCTATTACAGATTCTGCACCAGGGGGAACAGCTTATTCAGCTGGGCAAAAAACATTAAATAAGTATATTGCTACATCAACTGAGGAAAAGCCACTTGCTACGTTAATTGAAGGAGCTGAAGCTATAGGAAAATCAACGGGTATAATAGCTACTTCTGAAATAACACATGCAACTCCAGCTGATTTTTCAGCACATACTGATAACAGAGCAAATTATAATCATATTTTAAAGCAACAAATAAATAATGATATGGAAGTTGTTTTAGGTGGAGGATTTGGAGTAGCATCACAGTATAAAGATGTACAAGATTTTAATAAATATAAAGAAGAGAGAATTGAAGAAATAAAATCAGAAGGATTTGATTATGTAACTAGCAAAGAAGAAATGGATAATTATAATGGAGAAAAGCTTTGGGGTTCATTTTCAAATGCAGATGTTAAATATAACTTAGATAGAATTGAATCAAATGATTCAACAGAAGCTAGTTTAGAGGATATGACTAATAAGGCTATAGAAGTATTAAACAAAAATCAAGATGGATTCTTCTTAATGGTAGAAGGAAGTAAAATAGACTGGGCAGCGCACAACAATGAACCAGTTGGAATGGCTAGTGATATAGTTGCATTTGATAATGCAGTAAAGGCAGCAGTAGACTTTGCTAAAAAGGATGGAAATACAATAGTTATAGTTACTACAGACCATGGGAATAGTGGGATAACTATAGGAAGCAAAGAATTTAATGAAAATGTAACATCTTATGACAAAGCTACATTTGAGCAAACTGTAAATAATATTAAAGATGCAAAAATTACAGAAGAATCATTTATGAATTTAATTAAAGGTAAATCCGATTCAGAAATCAGCTCTCTTACTAAAAAATATTATGGTTATGATAATTTAACAGCTGAAGAGTTAAATTTAATAAAAGATAGTTCAAAGGGAATAAAGTCTGTAATTGCAACTAGATGTGGTTTAGGATTTACAACTACAGGACATACAGGAGAAGATGTTTATCTTGGAGTATATGCACCTCAAAACATGGAGAAATTAAGTGGTGTAGTTGATAATACTGAAGTAAATAGATATGTAGAAGAACATTTCCTTGGAAGTGGTGCTTTAGAAAGTCACACAAATAATATTTTCTTAGATGGTGAAACTACATTAAATTCTATAGAAGGAGTTACTGTAGATTTAAACATAGAAAATGGTGATGCTCCAAAGGTATTAGTTGAAAAGGGTGGCAATAAAGTTGAGTTAGAATTATTTACAAATAATTATAAGCTTAATGGAGAAGAAAAAGAATTAAAAACAGTAATGCCATATATAAAGGGGAAATATTATATTCCACAAGAGTTAGTAGATATTATAAAAAATTTAGAAGATAAGCCAGGAAGTCAATATAATCATTATTATGGTGATTTCCATAATCATACAGGATATTCAGATGGTAAGTATGGAAGTACTCCAAGAGATGCATATCAATTTGCATATGATCAAGGTGATGTAGACTTTATGGCAATAACAGATCACTCATCAATGATTAATGATAATGAATGGACAGACACAGTAGCAACAGCAAATGAACTAAATGAAGATGGCAGATTTGTAGCTATTGCAGGTTATGAGCAAACACAACTTTTTGGACATATGAATGTATTTAGTCTTAATGAAGAAGATAAGCCAATAAATGATTGGAATATGGATAGATGGTACACTACATTAAGTCAAATGCCTTATTCATTAGCGCAGTTTAATCATCCAGATGGAACCGATTATGGCGATTTTAAGGATTTCAAATATGTTGAAGAGTTAGATAGTATAGTTAATTTATTTGAAATAGGTTGTGGAGATTCATCAATAGAAGAATCAGACTACTATTTTAGATGGTCAAGATTTGATGGATATTATCAACAATATTTTAATGCATTAGATCAAGGATGGCATTTAGCTCCAGTAAATAACCAGGATAACCATAGAGGAAGTTGGTATGCATTAAATGAATGTAGAGGAGTTGTTTTATCAGATAATCTTTCAAGAGAAGGAATATATGATGCAGTAAGAAATAGAAGATTATATGCAACAGAAGATGAAAATCAAAAGATTAACTTTACTATTAATGGGGAAGTAATGGGAAGCATCTTAGAAAACTCAGAAGAGTTTAAGGGAAATGTTTCTATATCAGATCCTAATAGTGATGATTTAATATCTAAGGTTGAAATATTAGGTGATGGTGGAAAGTTTGTAGATGGAAGATTTGAAATAAATAGTAATTCTTTTGATTGGGACTTTAACATTAATAATGCAGCAGGAAATAGATATTTTGTAGTTAAAGTTACTAAAGCAGATGGTGGAATATCAATAACAGCTCCAATATGGACAGGGCTTGAATTTGATAATTCAGAAGAGGAAGTAGAAAAAGAAGTTGGCATGACTATTTCAAAATCAGAAATAGAAGATATAAATGATACTTTTGAAATATCATTAAATAATTTAAGAAAACCATCAGTAGGTTCTGATTGGGTTGGAATATATGAAAAAGATACAGAACCAGGAAAGAGAAATTCAATTTGGTGGAACTGGTTAAATGATCTAGGGGTAGATGAAGCAGGAAATAGTAAATTTACTGTTGATTTAAATCAATCAATAGAAAGTGAAAAGCATAGATTACAAGCAGGTAAGGACTATAAAGCAGTAGTTTTTTATGGCGGAAGCTATGATGCAAAGGCAGAAGTAAACTTTTCTATTAAGCAAAATAGTAATGATATTGTAGTAGAAACTGAAGTAGGGGGTAGTAACTAATGTTTTCAAAAAAGACAATAAATAAAATTATGGCATTAACAGGATCAGTATTGATGACAGGTTTAATAATATCATCAGGTATTAAGCCGGTTACTGTAAATGCTGATACTAAAAATGTAAAAAAAGTAATATATCTTATTGCAGATGGAATGAGTACAAGTACTATGACTTCAGCTAGATATTACAAGGATTATCAAGATGGTATTTTAGGGAATGATAAGTTATCATTAGATGCAATTCAAACAGGATATGTAAGAACTAGCTGGGAAAATGGACCTATCACTGATTCAGCACCAGCAGGAACTGCATTATCAACAGGATTTAAGACAAATAATGCTCATATTGGAGTTACTCCAGATAAAAAGCCTATAGCAACTATTTTAGAGGCAGCAGAATTAAGTGGTCTTTCAACAGGAATAATAGCTACAAGTGAAATAATGCATGCAACACCAGCAGCATTTTCATCTCATGATTCTGCAAGAAGCAATTATAATAGCATTATGAAGCAACAAGTATATCAAGATATGGAAGTTGTTTTTGGTGGTGGTGATGAATTCTTTGGTCCAACAGGTGGGGGAAAAAGAAATGATGGAAAGGACTTAACTAAGGAAATTAAGGAGTTAGGTTACGAGTATATAACTACTAGAGACCAATTAGAAGCTAGTGATAGTGGAAAGCTATGGGGAATGTTTGCAGATAGAGATTTAGCTTATGAAGCAGATAGAGAAGAGTTTAATAATAGTCAGCCTTCTTTATCAGATATGACATCTAAGGCAATAGAAGTTTTAAATAAAAATGAAGATGGATTCTTCTTAATGGTAGAAGGAAGTAAAATTGACTGGGCAGCCCATGCTAATGATCCAATAGGGGCAATTACAGATACATTAGAGTTTGATGAAGCAGTTAAGGTTGCATTAGATTTTGCTAAATCTAATGAAGATACAATCGTAGTAGTTACTACAGATCATGCTAATAGTGGATTAAGTATAGGAAATAGTGATACAAGCTCAGGATATGATAATTTAACATATGAAGATTCAGTGTTAAATTTAAAGGATGGAAAGATAAGTCAGGAGCAATTTAATAAAATAATAGAAGGAAAATATGATACAGAAATACAAGAGTTAATAACTAAGTATCATGGGTTTAATAATGTATCAGAAGAAGAGGTTAATTTAGCTAAAGAAGGCAAAATAAATGAAGTTGTAGCAAAGAGATGTAAAATAGGATATACAACAGATGGGCATACTGGTGGAGATGTGTATCTTGGGATATATGCGCCAAAAGGTGTGGAAAAATTATCAGGAACTGTGGAAAATACTGAGTTGCCTAAATATATAGAAGCAAATATGGGATTAAATCTTGAAGAAGCAACAAAAGCATTATTTAATAATGTTAAAGAAGAGTTAGAATCAAAAGGTGCTTCATTTACAATAAATGAAGATGATAAGGAAAATCCTTATGCAGTATCATCAAAGGGTGATGTAGAACTTAAAATATTTGCTAATACAAATAAGGTAGAAGTTAAAAAAGTAAATGATGTAAAAACACATGAATTAAATGGTGTAGTTGTTTATAATGGTAGTGATTTTTACTCAACTAAAGAAGTTGGAGAAATATTAGAGTTAGCATTAGAAGACAACAGTGGAAGCAATGGTGGTAATAACAATGGAGGTGGAAATGGTGGAAACAACTCTGGAAATAATTCATCAACAAACAAGCCATCTGGTGGAAATAGTAATTCTAGTAGTAATTCTAGTGGAAAGCTGCCTTACACAGGAGCAGTAGTAGGAACAGGAATGATATTACTTATTGGTGCAGCATCAACAGTATTAGGTGCAAAGTATTATAAAAAGAAATAGTAGGTATAGGGGTATGGCGTAATGTCATACCTTTAGCTTTTTATAAAAAATAAAAAATAATTTAAAAAATCTTATTGCATGTAAATGTTTAATGTGATATTATATGGGTGTAGTAAATGATTACATAAGTGAATATTGATTAACACCTTTGTTAAGGCGTGTTACTGGTAAGCAGGCAAGACCTAAATAGAAGTGGACTATTTTAATATTATTATAGATATATCTGTATCTATATTTAGTATTAATTTGTATAGTTCGTTTTGTTTAGGTCTTTTTTTAGTGCTTAAAAATATTCTTAACATAATAAATTTTTAGGAGTGATTAAAAATGGATTATAAAAAAGTGGGGATTCAGGTATTGGAGTTAGTTGGAGGAGCTAAAAACGTAAGTAAGCTTACTCATTGTGCAACTAGATTAAGATTTGAATTAAATGATATGGATAAGGTTCAAGTAAGTAAAATTGAAAAATTACAAGGTGTAATTAGTGTAGTAAATAAGGGTGGACAATTCCAAGTAGTAATTGGGAATGATGTTCAGCAAGCATATAGAGCAATACTAAAGGAAACCGGCAATTTAGATGGAGGAAGCAAGGCTACTAATAATTCTAATAAAGGAAAGGGAAGTATGATTTCAAGATTTGTAAGTGTAATATCTACAACATTTACACCTATGATACCGGCTATAACAGGGGCTGGAATGATTAAGGCTGTTCTTGCAATATTAACTTTAACGGGGTTATTAAGTGATGAAAGTCAAACATACTTCTTATTAAATACTATAGCAGATGCAGCATTCTTCTTTATGCCAGTTTTACTTGCTTATGGAGCAGCAATTAAATTTGAGTGTAGTCCTATATTAGCAATGACACTTGCAGGAGTATTACTACATCCAAACTTAGGAGCGCTTATGGCATCAGGAGAGCCAGTACATTTTTTAGGTATTAAAGTAACTCTTGCAGATTATGCAGGATCAGTATTACCTATAATTATTACAGTTTGGGTAATGTCTTATATAGAAATATTTGCAGAAAAAGTATCACCATCAATTATTAAGTTCTTTACAAAGCCATTAATAATATTATTAGTTACAGCACCAATAGCATTAATAGCAATAGGACCATTTGGTGTATATTTAAATGACTTAGTAGCATCAGGAGCAGAAATTATTAATTCTAAAGCAAGTTGGTTAATACCATTCTTAATGGGAGCACTTCAACCATTATTAGTAGTAACAGGTACAGCTTGGGCAATGACACCAATCGCAACTATGCAATTATCTAATACAGGATCAGAAATGATAAATGGACCTGGTATGTTAGCATCTAACATAGCTCAAGGTGCAGCAACAGTATGTGTAGCAATAAAATCAAAAAATAAAAATTTAAAGCAATTAGCAGCATCATCAGGTATTACAGCACTTATAGGTATTACAGAACCATCACTTTATGGAGTAACATTAAAGCTTAAAAAGCCATTAATTGCAGCTATGATAGGTGGAGGATGTGCAGGGATATATGCAGGACTTGTAGGACTTGTACGTTATGCATTTGTATCACCAGGGCTTGCAGCACTTCCAGTATTTATTGGAGAAAACCCAATGAATATAGTACATGCTTTAATAACTTGTGTAATTGCTTTTGTAGTAACATTTGCATTAACTTGGATTTTAGGGTTTGAAGATCCTGTAGATGAAGAGGAAGAAGAAGTAGTAGAAGTAGTAGAAAATAGAGAAAAAGTTAGAATAATAGATACAAACAAAGAAGTTGAAATTGTTAGTCCTTTAATGGGTGAATTAGTACAATTATCAGAAGTAAATGATGATGTATTTTCAAGTGGATTATTAGGAAAGGGTGTAGCTATAATACCATCAGAAGGAAAGGTAGTAGCCCCTGTAAGTGGAGAAATTTCAGCAGTTCTTGATTCAAAACATGCAGTAGGAATAACATCAGATACAGGTATAGAAATGTTAATACATGTTGGAATAGATACAGTTAATTTACAAGGAAAGCATTATAAGGCTAATGTAAAAATAGGAGATAGAGTTAATGTAGGGGACTTATTAATAGAATTTGAAATGGAAAAGATAAAAGAGTTAGGATATGAAGTAATTACTCCAGTCTTAATAGTAAATTCAGATAAGTTTACAGAAGTAAAGGGAATAGAAGATAAGAATGTAGAGTTTGGAGAAAATATTATAACAGTTAAATAAATTTATATGCAGTTAATATAGTTATAGTTTAGTTAATAAAAGGAGAATGGTTATGATATATAAAGAAATTAAAAACTTTCCAGAAGATTTTTTATGGGGGGCATCTACATCAGCTTATCAAGTTGAAGGTGCATGGAATGAAGATGGTAAAGGGTTATCAGTAATAGATATGTGTGATCATCCAGAGGGAACGGCAGATTTTAAGATTGCAAGTGATCATTATCATAGATATAAGGAAGATGTAAAGCTATTTGCAGAAATGGGACTAAAGGCTTATAGATTTTCAGTAGCTTGGACGAGAATAATACCAAATGGAACTGGTGAGATTAATCAAAAGGGAATCGAATTTTATAATAATTTAATAGATGAATTATTAAAATATAATATAGAGCCTGTAGTTACAATGTTCCATTTTGACTTACCTTATGCATTAGAAGAAAAGGGAGGTTGGGGAAGCCGAGAAACAATAGATGCCTTTGTGAATTACGCTAAAGTATTATTTGAGAGATTTGGATCAAAGGTTAAATACTGGCTAACTATAAATGAACAAAATACAATGATTCTTCATCCAGGTGCAATAGGAACTCCAAAGGGAAAAGGCCTACCAAGCAAAAAGGAGTTATATGAGCAAAATCACAATATGCTTTTAGCTCAAGCCAAAACAATGGCATTATGTCATGAAATGTGTCCAAATGGAAAGATAGGACCAGCTTTAAATATTACATCAATGTATCAAGAAACCTGTAATCCAAATGATGCAATTGCAGCGCATAATTGGGAGTCAATTCGTTGTTGGAACTTCTTAGATGTTGCGGTTAGAGGAAGATATAATAGTGTGGCATTTAGTTATTTAGTAGATAGAGGAATTGAGCCAACTATATTAGATGGTGATATGGAGATATTAAAAAGAGCTAATCCAGATTTTATAGCAATGAATTATTATTCTACAGCAACTATAGCTGAAAGTAAGAATAATCCATCAGATGTATCAGCTAGAGCTGGAGATCAACAAATAATGCTTGGAGAACAAGGTGTATATCGTGCGGCAGAAAATTCATATGTTGGAAAAACTAAATATGGATGGGTAGTTGATCCCGTTGGGCTTAGAATGACATTAAGAAAAGTATATGAAAGATATAATTTACCTATATTAATAACGGAAAATGGTATAGGTGCCCCTGATTTATTAGAGGAAAATGATGTAGTAAATGATGATTATAGAATTGACTTTATTAGAATACATTTAGAACAATTAAAGCTAGCTATTTCAGATGGAATTGAAGTTATGGGATATTGTCCCTGGTCTGCAATTGATGTTGTAAGTACACATCAAGGATATGGTAAAAGATATGGATTTATATATGTGGATAGAGAAGAGTTTGATTTAAAGGATTTAAGAAGAATTAAAAAGAAGAGTTTTAGTTGGTATAAGAAAGTAATAGAATCAAATGGTAGAATGTTAGTTTAATATGAAAAATAGAATGCTTATTATATTGGGCATTCTATTTTGTCTTATATTTTGTAAAGCTATAAATATGTAATATAATAGATTTATTGCTAATTAGTAGTTTCAAGGGGTGAACATAGTGAGGATAATTAAAGTGCTAAATAATAGTTTAATTTTAGCTGAAGATTCAAATGGAAAAGAAGTTATTGCTATGGGGAAGGGCATTGGATTTAAAAATAAAGCTGGAGATATATTAGATCAAAGTGTTATAGAAAAGGTATATGCACCTAGGGATAATATTGCTGCAAAGGATTATATAAGACTTATAGAGGAAACACCAGTAGAGCATATAGAAATTACAAATAATATAATAAAGATGGCTAATGAAAAGCTAAATGGAGCATTAAGTGACCAGATTTTCATTACATTAGTGGATCATATATCATATGCTTTAGTAAGATATGAAAAAGGTATAGTACTTCAAAATAGGTTAACCTGGGAAGTTAAGAAGTTTTATCCTAAAGAATTTGAACTTGCATTAGAGGCTGTAAATTATATAAATAAAACATTAGATATTTCATTGCCAGAGGAAGAGGCTGCAAATATAGCATTTCATTTTGTAAATGCACAAACTAATGAACAAGAAATGCAGGATACTATATTAAGTGTAAAAATGCAAAAGGATATATTTAATATAGTTCAATATAATTTAGGGGTAAAGTTAGATAAGGATTCAATTAATTACTCTAGATTTGTTACACATGTTCAATTTTTTATTCAAAGATTACTTGAAGGAAAAATGATAGAAGCAAAGGATAGATTTATTTTTGATCAAATAACTAGAGAATATGAAAAAGAAGTAAAGTGTGCAAATTTAATTGGAGATTATGTAAAGAATTTATTAGATAAAGAAATTTCATATGAGGAGTTACTTTATTTAACTATACATATAGTGAGGATTTCTCAAAGATAAATTTATGATATAATACTAAGGAATTTAATTATATGGAGGAATGAGTATGTTCACTAAGGAAGAACTTTTAGTACTTGAAGATGCGTTAAAAATTGCTGATGCCGAATATATAAAATTAATGGATGAAAGTAAAAACAATAAAAATAAGCTAGTAGCTTACAATAGAAAGCAAAAAAAGCTTTGGTTAGTGCAAAATAAATTAAAGAAGCTTATTGCAGAAAAATAAAATATATTAATGTAAGTAGAAAAAGCATGATATTCAAAAGTGAATGATTATGCTTTTTTTATTTAGGGAAACATATTTAAAAGAGTTTAAAAAATTAAATAACTAATAAGGTTTATTAATTGACAAGATATACAAAGAAAATTAAAATATATTTAGGAACGTTTGTTCGAGTTTAATTTATTAAATAAAGTTCAAACTAAAATATGATTTATATAAGGGGGCATTAGTATATGAAAGATAAAATTGTCATAAAAGGTGCAAAGGTACATAATTTAAAAAATGTTTCATTAGAAATACCTAGAGATAAATTAGTAGTGTTTACTGGTTTATCAGGATCAGGTAAATCTTCTTTAGCATTTGATACTATTTATGCTGAAGGTCAAAGGAGATATGTAGAATCTCTTTCATCCTATGCAAGACAATTCCTAGGGCAAATGGATAAGCCAGATGTTGATTATATAGAAGGATTATCACCAGCTATATCTATAGACCAAAAAACTACAAGCAAGAATCCTCGTTCAACAGTAGGAACAATTACAGAAATATATGATTACTTAAGATTATTATATGCAAGAGTAGGAACACCATATTGCCCTAAGTGTAAAATTCAAATTGAACAACAATCTGTTGATCAAATTGTGGATGGTGTTATGGAACTTGGGGATAAAACTAAGCTACAAGTATTAGCTCCTATTATTAGAGGGAAAAAGGGAACTCATGAAAAAGTATTAGATAATATAAAAAAGAACGGATTTGTTAGAGCAAGAATAGATGGTTCAATTTATGATCTTACTGAAGAAGAGGTAACTTTAGATAAGAATATAAAGCATAATATTGAAGCTGTTGTTGACAGAATAGTTATTAAAGAAGGAATAGAAGGAAGACTTTCAGATTCAGTAGAAACGGCATTAAAGCTTGCAGAAGGCTTAGTTGTAATAAATGTAATTGGTGGAGAAGATATATTATTTAGCGAAAAATTTGCATGTCCTGAGTGTGGATTAAGTATAGATGAGCTAGCTCCAAGATTATTTTCATTTAACTCACCTTTTGGAAAATGTGATTATTGTGATGGGTTAGGAGCATTAATAGAATTAGATGAAAATTTAATAATTCCTAACAAGGATTTAAGCATTATGGAGGGAGCTATTGCAACCTGGGGTGATGGAAGATTAAAGGATGATTCTTGGACATTAGCTATAATGAAGGGCTTAAGTAAGGAATATGGATTAGATTTAAATAAGCCTATAAAAGAGTTAAGTAAAGATGACGTAGATTTATTACTTTACGGAACTAAGGGAAAGAAGATTAAGGTTATATACACAAAGGAAGGTGTAAAAGCTCAATATGCTTATGCCTATGAAGGAGAAATAAATTCTTTAAAGAGAAGATATAGAGAAACTAATTCAGATTTAATTAAAGGCGAAATAGAGCAATATATGAGTAATAACAATTGTCCAAAATGTAAGGGGGCAAGGTTAAAAAAAGAAGCTTTAGCTGTAAAGGTTGGAGAAAAAAATATATATGAATTTACAAGCTTATCTATAAAAGAAGAACTTGAATATATTGAATCACTTGTATTTTCAGAAAAAGACCAAATAATTAGTGACCAAATAATAAAAGAAATAAGAAGTAGATTAAAATTCTTAATAGATGTTGGTTTAGATTACTTAAATTTAGCAAGAACTGCAGGAACATTATCAGGTGGAGAGTCTCAAAGAATAAGACTTGCAACTCAAATTGGATCAGCACTTATGGGAGTTTTATATATATTAGATGAGCCAAGTATAGGACTTCATCAAAGAGATAATGATAAGTTAATTAAAACATTGCAAAACTTAAGAGATGTAGGAAACACAGTTATTGTAGTAGAACATGATGATGATACTATAAAGGAAGCTGACTTTATTGTTGATATAGGACCAAGAGCAGGTGAACATGGTGGAGAAATAGTTGCCGCAGGGCCAATTGATGTAATAGAAGCCTGCGAGGAATCTATTACTGGTCAGTATTTAACAGGAAAGAAAAAAATAGATGTTCCTACAGAGAGAAGAAAAGGAAATGGAAACAAAATTACTGTCCAAGGGGCTAAAGAAAATAATTTAAAGAATGTAAATATATCAATTCCATTAGGGACTTTAAGTATGGTAACTGGGGTTTCAGGTTCAGGAAAAAGTACTTTAGTTAATGAAATTCTTTATAAAGGATTAAATAGGATAATAAATAGAAGTAAGAATCCAGTAGGAGCCCACAAGGGAATAACAGGTGCAGAATTTATAGATAAGATTATAGATATAGATCAAAGTCCAATAGGAAGAACACCAAGATCTAATCCAGCAACTTATACAGGAACATTTGATATAATTAGAGAACTATTTTCTACTACACCAGAAGCTAAGATGAGAGGATATAAGCCAGGAAGATTTAGTTTTAATGTTAAGGGTGGAAGATGTGAAGCTTGTTCAGGTGATGGAATAATTAAAATTGAAATGCAATTCTTATCAGATGTTTATGTACCATGTGAGGTATGTAAAGGAAAGAGGTATAATAGGGAAACTTTAGAAGTTAAATATAAAGGTAAATCTATAGATGATGTTTTAAGCATGACTGTAGAAGAGGCTGTAGTTTTCTTTGAAAACATACCAAGAATAAAAAATAAGCTACAAACATTAAATGATGTAGGGCTTGGATATATTAGATTAGGTCAACCATCAACACAATTATCAGGTGGGGAAGCTCAAAGAATTAAATTAGCAACAGAGCTTTCAAAAAGAAGTACAGGAAAAACATTATATATTTTAGATGAACCAACAACAGGGCTTCATATTGAAGATGTTAATAGGTTAATTGAAATACTTCAAAGATTAGTAGATACAGGAAATACAGTAGTAGTTATTGAACATAATTTAGAAATGATTAAGTGTGCAGATTATATTATAGACCTTGGTCCAGAAGGTGGAGATAAAGGTGGAACATTAGTTGGAGCAGGTACACCGGAGAAAATTTGTAAATTAGATAACTCATATACAGGAAAATATCTTAAGAAGATGTTAAGTTAACAGTATAGGACTTGTTATTTCTTGCTAGAAGTTTTAATATATAATGGTAATAATACTTAATTTTAGAGGTGAAGATATGAGTTTTTCAAAACTAACGACCTTAGTCTTTGGAATAGCATTTATGATAGTACTTTACGGTATTATTTATTATGCACTAAAGATTATGTACAAGGATGTCAAAAGTGGTGGAAAGAGAAAACAAGCTTCAGCGAAAAAAAATTATGGGCTAGAGGTATTAAAAGCAGGGGGAAATGAAGGTTTAGAAGAAGGAACGATATTGCTATTAAGAGAACCTATAACCATAGGAAGACGAGAAGGAAACACGGTTAGATTAACAGACCAGTATGCTTCTGGGAATCACGCTAAACTTGTAGTAAAGAATAATGAGGTTTATATTGAGGATTTAAACAGCACAAATGGAGTATTTATAAATGATGAAAAAATAGACTCTAGTGCTAAAGTAAAGCCGAATGACAAAATAAAAATAGGAAGTGCTACATTTAAGATTATAAGATCAGATAAAAAATAGAGGTGAGAATGTGAAAAGTACATTAAAGTTAGAGAAGAGAGTTCTTGTATTAATTTATCTACTATGCTTACTTCTGTTTACTAACCTAGCTTTATTAAAAAAGCCGTTTGATTATAAAGCACTTGGAATGGGAATTGTATTATGTATTATAGTAATGTATTCTCACTATGTAATAAGAAAATTTTATCCTGATGGAGATAAGTTTATGCTTATATTCTCCAGTATTTTAGCAATAGTAGGAGTTGCAGTAATATATAGAATAGATCCAACTATGGCAATGAAGCAATTAGTATGGGTAGTACTAGGAATAATATCCTATATAGCTATAGTAGTAATATTGCCAGATTTAAAAAGTTTTGCGAAATATAAAAAACTATATATGATAATTACTTTAATATTTATGCCAATGGCATTGATATATGGACTAATATTCCAGGTATCAACTAATGGTGCTATGAACTGGGTATACATAGGTTCTTTTGGTTTTCAGCCATCAGAATTTGGGAAAATAGCTTTAGTTTTATACTTATCAGCAGCATTAATGAATTATGAAAGTAAAAATATATTAAAGGAAGATTTTAAACAGCTTATAGAACCAGCTTTAGTAGTAATGTACTCACTAGCATGTATGGTTTTACAAACAGATTTAGGATCAGTGTTAATATTCTTTGGTATATCAGTAACTATGCTTTATATAGCAACATCTAAAAAGAAATATGTTTTCACATGTTTAGGATTATCAGCTGTTGGAGCAATAGGAGCATATGGAATGTTTAGCCATGTTAAGCGAAGAGTTATGATTTGGTTAGATCCATGGATGTATGCTCAAAATGAAAGTTATCAATTAGTTCAAGGTCTATATGCAATATCATCTGGAGGCTTAACTGGTGTTGGGCTAGGGCAAGGATATCCAGAATTTATATTTGCAGTAGAAAGTGATTTTATATTTGCACTTATATGTGAAGAATTAGGAATGATATTTGCAGTAGGTATTATGATTTTATATTTCTTACTTTTCTATAGAGGAATTAGAGCTGCCTTTGTTACTAATGAAAAATTTAGTCAATTAGCAGCAGTAGGATTTAGTACAATGATTGCATGTCAAACCTTAGTAATAATTGGTGGTATATTTGCAGTAATACCTCTAACGGGTATAACATTACCTCTTATTAGTTATGGTGGTAGCTCAATGCTTACTATTTTCTTTGCACTTGGTATTTTACAAAAGATTTCGGAGGAGGCTTAAGACATGAATGATTTAGGCAAAAACGTAAGAAATGTAATGGTAGTATTCCTTTTTTGCTTTGTATCTTTAATATCATATATAGCTTACTTCCAAATATTTAAGGGACCTGATATTGCAGAGGACTCTAATAATGTAAGACTATGGGCAAAAAGAAATGAAGTATTAAGAGGAACTATTTATGATAGAAATGGAGAGCCTTTAACTAAAAGTGAAAGAGTAGATACATTAACTCAAAAAAGAGAATATACTCAAGGTGATTTATATGTTCATGCATTAGGATATGTAGATGAAAGATTTGGGTTAACAGGCTTAGAAGAAGAGTTTGATGATGAACTTTCAAAGTATAATACATTTTCAACAGGTATAAAAAACTTTTTCTCAGATTTTAGCTTTGAAAAGATATTTGTAGGAGCAGATGATGATAAAAAGGTTGGTAATGGAATTGTAACTACATTAGATCCTAATATTCAAAGGGTTGCATATGATGCACTAGGTGATAACAAGGGATCAGTTGTAGCATTAAACCCAAAGACAGGGGAGATATTGGCCCTAGTATCAAAGCCAACATATGACCCTGCAAATTTAGAGGGAGCAATGAATGATGCTAATTCAGGAGCTGATGAAGATAATAAGCTTTATAATAGAGCTTTAAACGGAATCTATCCTCCAGGATCAGTATTTAAGACAATTACTTTAGCTAGTGCATTAGAAAATGATCCTTCAGTAGCAGGGAGAATATTTAGTGATACAGGAAAAATTAGCTTTGCAGATGGATCTTCATTAAATAACTATATGTATCAAGCTCATGGTGATATAGATTTACAAATGGCTTTTAGAGTATCAAGTAACTTTGTATTTGGGTCATTAGCATTAGAACTTGGAAATACAGCTTTAAAAACAACAGCAGAAAAGTTTGGTTTTAATTCAGTTATACCAGGAGTTGGAGTAACTATTTCACCAAGTCAATTCCCAACTCTTCAAAGTTATGAGGAAGGAAATATAGCTCAAAGTGGTATTGGTCAAGGTGGAGTAGTTTCTACGCCAATACAAATGGCTATAATGGCTGCAACAGTAGCAAATGATGGTGTTTTAATGCAACCAAAGCTAGTTAATAAGGTTGTAGACAAGGATGGAAACTTAGTAAAAGAAATTCCAGATAAGGCTTTAAAAAGTGATGTAATATCTCCAGAAGTGGCAGGCACTATAAAGGAATATATGGGATATTTAGTTTCAAATAATATTTATAGATGGCCAGCTTTTGATGGTACAAATGCAGGAGCTAAGACAGGAACAGCAGATTATAATTTACCAGATGGAACTCCAGCAGTTCCTCATGGATGGTTTATATCAGCAGCACCATTAGACAACCCACAAATTGCAGTAGCAGTAATAGTGGAGAATGGGGAAAATGGTGCAGGTCTTGCAGCAGATGTTGCATCTCAAGTTGTAAGAATGGCAGTACTTGGAGAATAAAGATTAAAGTATTATCATAACGAGATCATAAATTAGAAAGTCTAGTAAGAATAAAATTTCTTGCTAGATTTTTTTTTTATATGTATATGGTTACAAATACCATATATTTTTTTATCTAAACACCATTATTAATAATATGGCATATATTATAGTGAAAATGTCGAATATTATTAGATATTTCGATTAACTTGTGAAGATTAAGATGAGAAATGAGGACGAGAGTATGTTTAGAGTAGAATCACTAAATGTGGAGGGATGCTTTTTAATTACTCCAACAGTAATGATGCAAACAACATGTGATTTAATCAATGTTTTTAATGATACACAGTTTAACATTTATGGACTAAGTACAGATTTTAAAGAGGAATATTATGCTATAGCTAGGCCAGGTGCTTTAAGGGGACTACATTTTCAAGCTCCGCCAGTTGCGCATGATAAGCTAGTAACTTGTGTTTTAGGTGAAATACAGGATGTAGTTGTAGATTTAAGAAAGGAATCAAAGACTTATGGTAAATACACTATAGTAGATTTAAATGAAACAAATAGACAGCTAATTTATATACCAAAGGGTTGTGCACACGGATATTACATTAAAGGAAAAAAAGAAGCATTAATTTTTTATAAAGTTACTAAGCCATTTGATTCACAATATAGAGGTGGAATTCATTGGAGTTCACTAAATATACCATGGGATATTAATGGTTCTCTAGAGGTTGAAGCTGAGGATGATACTTGGCCAAAATTTGAAAATTTTGATTCACCATTTTAAAAATAAGAGCCCTACAAAATGTAGGGCTCTTATTGTATTAATCCACAACTATGATAAAATTTAAGATATAAACAGTGGATAAAAATAAAGGGTTGGTGATAAAATGTTTGACTTTGAACATCATATAAAAAATTTACCTGACAAGCCAGGTGTCTATATAATGAAAAACTCTTTAGGAGAAGTAATATATGTAGGAAAAGCAAAGGTACTAAAGAACAGAGTAAAAAGTTATTTTCAAAACTCTAAAAATCATTCTGAAAAAGTAAGAGTAATGGTTAAAAATATTGCAGAGTTTGAATATATAATCACTGATTCTGAAATGGAAGCATTAATATTAGAATGTAATTTAATTAAAAAATATAGTCCAAAGTATAATATTTTATTAAAGGATGATAAGTTTTATCCTTTTATAAAAATAACTACTAATAGTGATTTTCCAAGAGTATTTGTAACTAGAAGATATGCAAAGGATGGAAGTAAGTATTTTGGACCATATACAAATGGAACTGCAGTATATGAAACAATAACATTAATAAACAAGATATTTCCTTTAAGAACTTGTAAGCTAGCAATTAAAGAAGGTGGGGAAAAAGTAAGACCTTGTTTAAATTATCATATAAAAAAATGTTTTGGTCCTTGTGCTGGTCATATATCTAAAGAAAAATATGGTGAAATGATTAGTGATATTATGGATATACTTAATGGTAAGGATAAAACTATAGTAAATCAGTTGAAATCTGAAATGCAAGATGCATCAATGAAGCTAGAATTTGAAAGAGCGGCAAGTTTAAGAGATAAGATATTAGCAGTAGAAGCTATTGGAGAAAAACAAAAAATATTTAAAACTATGGATGGCGATGAAGATTTTATAAATGTATTTTCAGATGAAAAAGATAGCTGTGTACAAATTTTCTTTTCTCGTGAAGGAAAGGTAACAGGTAGAGAGCACTTTATTATTGAAAATACTGTAGATGAAAAAGTAGGGGTAATTTTAGGTGAATTTATAGCATCATTTTATGGTGGAACTGCAAAAATTCCTAAAAATATATATGTGCCAGAAATAGAAGATTTAGATTTACTAGAAGAATTTTTAACAGTTAAAAGAGGATCTAAGGTTTGGGTTAAGATACCTCAAAAGGGTCAGAAAAAAGATATGTTAGAAATGGTAAAAAATAATGCAAAAATAACTTTAGAGCAATTTAAGGATAAATTCTTAAGAGAAAAGGAAATAAACAAAATATCTCTTATGGAGCTTTGTGAAATATTAGAATTAGAAGAAGTCCCTCAAAGAATAGAGGCTTATGATATATCAAATATTCAAGGGGTAGACTCTGTAGGAACTATGGTTGTATTTGAAGAAGGAAGAGCTAAAAATAGTGACTATAGAAGGTTTAGAATTAAGTCAGTTAAGGGTGCTAATGATTACGATAGTATGAGGGAAATACTAGAAAGAAGATTTTCACATGGACTAGAGGAAATAAAGCAAATACAAGAAAGAAATTTAAACTTTTCAGCAGGTAAATTTTCAAGCTTTCCAGATTTAATTATGATGGATGGAGGAAAAGGCCAAGTAAATGTAGCTTTAGATGTTTTAAAGAAATTAAATATAAACATTCCGGTATGTGGATTAGTTAAAGATGATAAGCATCAAACAAGGGGAATTATATTTAATAACCAGGAGTTAATAATTAATAGAAGCTCAAATTTAATGCAAATGATAAGAAGAATACAAGATGAAGTACATAGGTTTGCAATAACATATCATAGAAGTCTTAGGGACAAAAGAACACTTCATTCTATATTAGAAGATATACCTAATGTAGGAGAAAAAAGAAGACGAAACTTATTAATGAAGTTTGGAAGTGTGGAAAACATAAAAAATGCTAAATTTGAAGAACTATTAGATACCCCAAGTATTGATAAAAAATCAGCAGAAAGTATAATAGAGTATTTCAATAAGAAAGAAAAATAAACTGTTTAATAAAATATAATTAAATTTTTTGTAGTAATTTGAAAAAAATTAGTTGTATTAGTAACAAAATAGTTACAATATTAGTATACTAATAAAATATATGGATAAATGGGTTGTTAATTATATTCTTTTATTTTATACTATGTAAAGATATTACTACTGTTTCAAGGAGTTTGTTATGAATAAATTTAAGAACTTTGTAGATTTGTTTAAGGATTTTTATAAAGAAGAAAGCATAAAAGTAGATGAAGAAATGAAGAAACATGTTCACTTTAGAGTTGGTGGACCAGCAGATATACTATTAATACCAGAAAATAAAGAACAAGTGATAAAAACGGTTGAGGCTTGTAGAGAAAACAATATACCTTTTTATGTAGTAGGAAATGGATCAAATTTACTAGTTAAAGATGGCGGAATAAGAGGCGTTGTTATAAAGCTAGGAGAAGTTAAGAATATATACGTAAATGAAGATAAAGTTGTAGCAGAATGTGGAGCTATGTTAAAGGATGTCTCAAATGCTGCATTAAATAATTCATTAACAGGTTTTGAATTTGCATGTGGTATACCAGGAACTGTGGGTGGAGCTGTATTTATGAATGCTGGAGCATATAATGGGGAAATTTCTCATGTTATAGAGTCAGCAGAAGTTATAGATACTAGCGGAAACATAATAAATTTATCAAAAGATGAATTAGAATTAGGCTATAGAACATCAGCTGTTATGAAAAAAGGATATGTTGTATTATCAGCAACATTTAAATTGAGTAGTGGTGATGAAGCAATTATAAAGGAATCAGTTTATGATTTAACATTTAAAAGAGAATCAAAACAGCCTTTAGAATACCCATCAGCAGGAAGTACATTTAAAAGACCAGAAGGGTATTTTGCAGGAAAGTTAATTCAAGATGCTGGATTAAAGGGGTATACTTTAGGTGGAGCAGCTGTTTCAGAAAAGCATTCAGGATTTGTAATAAACAAAAATAATGCAACAGCTAAGGATATACTAGATTTAATAAGTCATATTCAAGCTGAAGTAAAAGGTAAATTTGGTGTAGATTTACACACTGAAGTTAGAATAATTGGTGAAGATAAATAAGATAGAAATAATAATTATAAAGATAGTTAGCATTAATTTGCAGCTATCTTTATTTTTTTGTAAAAAGTTACTTGAAAAACATTAAAAGGTATAATATACTATATTTAGAGATAAAACTAAACGAATTAAAGGGTGAGTGATTATATTTATGAAAAGTTATTATATTAATGAGAAGTTATTTGCTATTGGAGCAAAGTTTGATGTTTTAGATGGAAATGGGAATATTGCATTTAAGGTTGAAGCAGATAAATTTGACATAGGTAAGAATATAAATGTTTATGATGTAAAAACAAATAGAAAAGTTTTATATATGAGACAACAAATTAGAATAGGAGCACATAGATATATAGCATATAACGAAAATATGAGCGAAGTAGCAACTATAAAAAAATCATTTATGGTTCCAGAATATGATATTTCAGGTGATATAGGATTTATGAAAATGGAATCAAATAGTGTATTAGGAAGAAATTATTCTATAACAAAGAACGGAGTAGAAATTGGAAGAATTTCTAAGGAGTTAACTTTTGGAAGAGATAGATATACATTAGAAGTAATAGATGAAGAATATACGTATTTCTTTATTGGACTTTTAGTTATGGTAGATATGATTAGGTTCCATTCAGATAACTAAACAATGGGGTGAGAATATATGAAGAATATTTCTAATTTAAAGGTTAACCTTACTATAGATGAATGCACTAAAAGAATTAGAGAGGGTGGTTATTATACAACATCTTTAGGAGAATTAATAGACGAATATACTTTAGAGATAAATGATAAGAAATGTTGTACTATGGTTTTTAATTACTGGTTTTTTAGATGTGAGTATATATCAATTAGTATAGTTATTGATAACTTTAATGGTTTTACGAGAGTGCATGGAACTGTAAGTGGAGGTCCGATAATAGACTTGGGGGCAAGAAAAAAATATATGAAATTGTTAGAAAGAATTCTAAGTGATTACATTATTGAATAATTGTAAAAATAAACCTGTTAAGGTATAATTGTTGTAACGTTAGATGAGGGAGATGAGGTTATGTCAATGATGATACCAATAATGTTTACAATTTTAGGTACTATATTCTTAATATTTGGGTCAGTAGTAATGTATAAAAAGAATATTAAATTAGTACCAAACATGACACCACAAAAATTAAAGAAAATAAAGAATCCAAATAAATTAGCAGAAGATTATTCAAGAGCTCTTATTTTTATGTCTTGTGCATGTTTTATATCAGGTCTTGCATTAAAGTATTTTCCAGGAATGGGAATGGTATTGGGGATAGTTTTAGTAATGGCGGCATCAGTATATATGAATCGTATAGTAGCTAAGGTAGATGAAAATATAAAAAATAAAGTATATTAATTTGCATAAGTAATAAAAAGGGGGTGTCCAATATGTGGACAAATAATCTAGATTATAAGGTAAGAGGGGAAGTTAAAAAGTTAGAAAGATATGTTGCAGGAAAGCCAATTGATGAGGTAAAAAGGGAATTAGGAATTAGTAAGGTTGTAAAGCTAGCATCTAATGAAAATCCTTATGGTTGCTCACCTATGGTTAAGGAAGCAATTACTGATTTATTAACAGAAGTTAATATGTATCCTGACTCATCTTCTTATGAATTTAAGGACTATTTAAGTAATAAATTAAATATTACAAAGGATATGATTTTCTGTGGGGCAGGATCAGATTCTTTAATAAATGTTTTATGTTCTACTATATTAGAAAAAGGTGATGAAAGTATTATGGCTGAAGTTACCTTTCCAAGATATGAAAGCAATACATTGCTTATGGGTGCTACTCCTGTAAAAGTACCTATGAAAAATAATGGACTAGATATAGAAGCTATGGTGGAGAAAATAACAGATAAAACAAAGGTAATATGGTTTTGTAATCCTAACAACCCTACAGGAGGCATTTTTACAGCTAAAGATTTTGAAGCTGTAATAGATAAAATTCCAAGTAAAGTATTTGTTGTAATGGATGAAGCATATTGTGAATATGTTACTTCTGAAGAATATCCAAATTCATTAGAGTTATTAAAAAAATATCCTAATATAATTATCCTAAGAACATTTTCAAAAGCTTATGGATTAGCATCATTAAGATTTGGATATGGAATAGCTAGGGAAGAGTTTGTTGACTATATAAATAGAGTAATTAATCCTTTTGATTCAAATCTTTTTGCACAAAAGGCTGCGGTTGCAGCATTAAAGGATGAAGAATTCTTAAATTCAGTTAGAGAAAGTAATGAAGCAGAAAGAGATTATTTAAGCTTACAATTTGAAAAAATGGGACTTGAATATATACAATCTCAAACTAACTTTATAATGGTTAATGTAAATGGTGATGATAAGAAAGTTCATGAATACTTATTAAAGCAAGGATATATAATAAGACCTGGATTTTTATTAGATATGCCTGGTTGGATAAGAGTAAGCTTAGGAACTAAGGAGCAAAATAGAGAGTTTTGTGAGCTTTTAAGTGAAGCAATTGAAGAGAGAGATTTATAATAAATAAGACTAGCCAATAATATTGGCTAGTTTTATTATTTTAATATTAAGTTGTAAATAAAATAGAATAAATATGATATAATTTTAATATATAGTAAACTAATCAATGGAGGGCATTAGATGAGATTTATAATAGTAACAGGACTATCAGGAGCAGGAAAAACAGAAGCAACAAGAAGCCTTGAAGATATGGGATACTTTTGTGTAGATAACTTACCACCAAAGCTATTACCTAAGTTTGCAGAGGCTTGTGTTCAAAGCCAAGGTAAAATAGATAAGGTTGCATTAGTAATAGATATAAGAGGTGGAGTATTCTTTGATGATTTATTTGAAAGCTTAAATTATTTAAAGAATAAGGAATTTAAATATGAAATATTATTTTTAGACTCATCAGATGAAGTTTTAGTTAAGAGATTTAAAGAAGCTAGAAGAAGTCATCCATTATCACCTGGTGGAAGAGTAATCACTGGGATAAATGAAGAAAGAACAAGATTAAGAGAAGTTAAAGATAGAGCAGATATAATAATAGATACTTCAAAGTATGCTATAAGAGACTTAAGAGAAGAAATGAATAAAAATTATGGAGATGCAAAGCAACCAGAAAAGCAACTTTCTGTAACTGTATTAAGCTTTGGGTTTAAATACGGAATACCTGTAGATTCTGATTTAGTATTTGATGTAAGATTTATACCAAATCCGTTTTATATTCCTGAATTAAAGCCATTTTCAGGTAATGATGAACCTGTAAAGAAATATGTTTTAGAGCAAGAAGAAACTAAAGGCTTTATAAAGAGAGCTGATGATATGTTAGATTTCTTGATTCCTAATTATAAAAAGGAAGGAAAGAGACAATTAATAATATCAATAGGATGTACAGGGGGAAGACATAGATCTGTTGCTATAACAAATGAGTTATATAGCAAACTTCTAGAAAGAGGTTATAATGTAACAGCAGAGCATAGAGATATTGGGGAAGACGTTCATAGAGGAGCTAAAAAGCTATGATGAATACGAAAGACTGGTTAAAGCCTGGGGTAAGGGTTAAACGATGGTTTTTCTTTGGCATATTTGGAATACTTTTAATTTCATTTGGATTTACAGAGTTAGTTAACCAAAAGGTTTATGGTAGCTATTACAAACTATTTTACTTAGCATTAAACTTTACTGGAATATTTGTTATTTATATTTCAGTAGTTGAAAGTATGAAGGCTATAATAGCATTAAATAATAAGGGTTACTTAAAACTATCTATTGATAGTAGAAAGATGGAAGACTTGATTTATGAAAAAAGGCTTTTAGTTAAGGGGCCTAAAATAGTAGTTGTTGGTGGAGGAACTGGTTTGTCAACAATGCTTAGAGGACTTAAATACTATACTTCTAATATTACAGCTATAGTAACAGTAGCAGATGATGGTGGTGGTTCAGGAGATTTAAGAGAAGACCTTGGAATGCTTCCACCAGGAGATATTAGAAACTGTATATTAGCCTTAGCAGATACTGAGCCTTTAATGGAAGAACTACTTCAATATAGATTTCCAGATGGAAGGTTAAAAAATCAAAGCTTTGGAAACTTATTTTTAGCAGCTATGGATGGTGTAAGTGAAAATTTTGAAGATGCTGTTCAAAAAATGAGTTCAGTTCTAGCTGTTACAGGAAAAGTTTTACCTGTAACATTAGAAGATATGAAATTAACTGCTAAATTAGAAAATGGAAATATTATAGAAGGTGAATCTCAAATTCCTGATGAGGTAATGAGACAAAACTCTAGGATTAAAAAATTAATGATAGACCCTAATGATGCAAAGCCATTACCAGATGCATTAAGGGCGATAAGGGAAGCTGACGCTATAGTTTTAGGACCTGGGAGTCTTTACACAAGTGTTCTTCCAAATCTTTTAGTTAGAGATATAGCAGACAATATAAAGAAAAGTGATGCTATTAAGATATATATATCTAATATAATGACTCAGCCAGGTGAAACTCATGGGTTTAAGGCATCAGATCATATAAAAGTATTAAAGAGATATTGTGGTAAAAACATAGTTGATTGTGTTATAGCTAATAGAGGGGATATCCCTGAAGAGGTAAAGGAAAAGTATGCAGAGGATAGCTCAGAATTAGTTGAATTAGATCGCAAGGAATTAAAGGCATTAGGTGTAGAAGTAGTAGAAGCTACATTAGCTAAAATTGAAAAGAAATATGTAAAACATGATGCTGAATATTTAGCAGAAGTTTTAGTAGATACAATAATGGAAAAGAAACTTTTATATGATAGGAAGAAGATAATTGAATATATGTATTTATCTCAGCGTATAAAGGAAAAGGAAGAGAAGAGAAAAGTTAGAAACGAAAATTAAGAGGGGTATAACTGCTGTCTTCTATGAGTTTTTGTATGACTTTTTGATGATAAAAAGGGAGTTAGATTTTTTAATCAAGCTCCTTTTTTCTATCTATAATTTACATCTAAATAAATACTATTTTTATGATATAATATAAAAATAAAACATATAAATAGATATATAATTTTTCACGAAACATGTGGAAGAGTTGACTATCATATATAGTAAGGAGAAAGAGGGAATATGTCATTTTCATCAAAGGTTAAAGGAGAAATTTGTAGGCATTCAGAGCTAACAAAAGATGATGCATTAGCTGAAATATCGGCAATAATGAAGGTAAGTGGAACAATTTCGTTTAGTGGATCTGGCTTAGCCTTCAGAATAACAACAGAAAATCCAGCATCAGCAAGACACATTTTTAGCTTACTTAAAGAGCATTTTAGTATACATTCTAAGTTAATGGTTAAAAAGAGTAACTCTTTAAAAAAGAATAATATATATATGGTTCTTATAGAAGAAGCTATGGGAGTTAGAGATTTATTAAGAGATACAGGAATATTTAAAGAGGTAGATGGAGTTTTAACATTAGATTATAGAATAGATGAAGAAATGGTTAAAACAGAAGAACTAAAAAGAGCTTATGTTAGAGGTGCTTTTATAGGGGGAGGAAGTATTAGTAACCCTGAAAAAACATATCATTTAGAATTTGTTACTCATAGTGAGGAATATGCAAATGATTTATGTAAGTTAGTAAATACCTTTGGATTAAAAACAAAGGTTATACAAAGAAAAAACAGTTATATTATTTACTTAAAAGAGGGAGAACAAATATCAAATCTTTTAGGTATATTAGGAGCTCATACATCTTTATTAGAACTTGAAAATGTAAGAATAATGAAGGAAATGAGAAATAATGTTAATAGACTTGTAAATTGCGAAACAGCAAACTTAAGTAAAACTGTAAATGCTGCAGTTAGACAGGTTGAAAGCATAAAGCTTATTCAAAAAGAAATAGGGCTTAAAAGATTACCTAAAAATTTAAGAGAAATAGCTGAATTAAGATTAAGCTATCCAGATGAATCCTTAAAGGAATTAGGAGAGATGTTAGATCCACCAATAGGTAAGTCAGGAATTAATCATAGATTAAGAAAAATAGAAAAAATTGCAGAAGAAGTTAGAACAGGAACATATTAGTTAATACTAATAATAAAGAGGTGATGTAAAGTGGATAAAAAGTTTACTCATTTACATCTCCATTCAGAATATAGTTTATTAGATGGTTCAGGAAAAGTAAAAAAGATAATAAGTAAAGCTAAAGAATTAGGTATGGATAGTATAGCAATTACAGATCACGGTGTAATGTATGGTTGTGTAGCCTTTTATAAGGCAGCAGTAGAAGCAGGAATTAAGCCAATATTAGGCTGTGAGATTTATGTAGCTGCAAAGTCGATGGACATAAAGATAAATGACAAAGACAATAGTATTCATCACCTAGTTCTTTTAGTAAAAAATGAAAAGGGATACGAAAATCTTATGGAAATAGTATCTCAAGCTTCTATTAGAGGATTTTACTATAAGCCAAGGGTAGACCGTGAATTTTTAAGAAGTCATAGCGAAGGATTAATTGCTCTAAGTGCATGTTTAGGGGGAGAAGTTCAATCCTGGCACTTAAAAGAAAATTATGAGAAAGCTAAGGAAATTGCATTAGAATACAAGGACATATTTAAAGATGATTTTTATTTAGAAATTCAAAATCATGGGATGGATGAACAAAGAAAGGTTACAGAAGCAAACATTAAGTTATCTAGGGAAACCGGGATACCTCTTGTTGCAACAAATGACGTTCATTACATAAATCAAAAGGATTCAGAAGCTCATGATATATTAATGTGTATTCAAACGGCTAAAACTGTAGATGACCCTAATAGAAGAAAATATCCATCAGATCAATTTTATCTAAAGTCACCAGAAGAAATGTGGGATATGTTTTCATATGTTAAAGAAGCATTAGAAAACACTACAAAGATTGCAGATATGTGTAACTTTGATTATGAATTCCATGTTTCTAAATTACCGAAGTTCCCAGTACCAGATGGTAAAACGCCTTATGATTACTTAAGGGAAGTTTGTTATTTAGGGCTTATAGAAAGATATGATGTATTTAAAGATTACATAAATAAGTCACTAAATGTTGATGAGTTTGTGGAAAACTTTAAAGATAATGAATTAGCTTGTGGATATATAGAAAGATTAGAATATGAACTATCAGTAATAAACCAAATGGGGTATGTAGATTATTTCTTAATAACATGGGATTTCATAAAATATGCAAATGATAATGGAATTCCAACAGGTCCAGGAAGAGGATCAGCAGCAGGTTCAATAGTAGCCTTTACTTTAGGAATAACAAAGATAGATCCAATAAAATATAGCTTACTTTTTGAGCGTTTCTTAAACCCAGAAAGAGTAAGCATGCCGGATATAGATTCGGATTTTTGTTATGAAAGAAGACAGGAAGTTATTGATTATGTTGTAGAAAAGTATGGAGTGGATAATGTATCACAAATAATAACATTTGGTACTATGGCTCCAAGAGCTTGCATAAGAGATGTTGGTAGAGCTATGAATTACTCTTATGCAGAAGTAGATAGAATAGCAAAGATGATTCCTACAATGCTGGGAATTACAATAGATAAGGCGCTGGAATTAAATCCAGAGTTAAAGGCAGCATATGATAATGAGGATAGAGTTAAAGCTCTTATAGATGTAAGTAAGGACTTAGAAGGATTGCCTAGGCATTCATCAACTCATGCAGCAGGAGTTGTTATAGCATCTAATCCATTAGTAGAATATGTGCCATTACAAAAAAATGATGAATCTATAGTAGCTCAATTTGATATGACTACTTTAGAGGAATTAGGACTTTTAAAAATGGATTTCCTTGGTTTAAGAACATTAACTGTTATGAATGATGCAGTTAAAATGATAAAGGAAAACAGAAATGTAGAAATAGATTTAGATAAAATAAACTTTGAAGATAAAGAAGTTTATAAAATGCTTGGAGAAGGTAAAACAGCAGGGGTATTCCAATTAGAATCAGCTGGTATGACATCATTTATGAAGGAATTAAAGCCCGATTGTTTAGAGGATATTATAGCCGGAATATCACTATATAGACCAGGTCCCATGGCAGAAATACCTAGATACGTAGAGTGTAAAAGAAATCCAGATAAAGTACAATATGAAGATAAGCATTTAGAAGCGATTCTAAATGTAACGTATGGAGTAATGGTTTATCAAGGTGCGACTTGTTTCCAAATATAAAATATGTAGAAATACATTACAAAATTGGAGAGGATAATCCTTAACTATTTATCAGAAAGGTAAAACTTCACTAAAACTCCGTTATGCAAGAAATTGTATAAAGCACGGTAAAGTCTACGAAACACAGACCTGAGAAGTGGTTGGTAAAGTAGTAGGGTGGCTAAAAAACTTCTATGACTACGAACAGGAATTGCTTTAAGCTTCGAAACCATTACATTGAGGAAGTAAGAACTCAACTACTAGCAGTAAGATAATTATCTTGGTTAATTATCTTATATCTATATTTATAGATGCATATATGTTGCTAGCGGAGTGTAGGAAAAGTCTAAGGAAGTATGTTAATAGCTATGATAAATGGAACAAGTGAACCATGCAAGATAATATCTAAATAGTAGGAAATGACTATTGAATGCATGGGGCAGCAGCCCGTAGTAGTTATGAAGTAAGGTAACGCTTATGGAGCGAAGGGGCATAGTCAGTTAAGAAAAAATAACCATTAGAATATATTTTTTCTTAATTGATGGAACGCCGTATGAGGTGAAAGTCTCAAGTACGGTGTGAAGTGGGGGAAAAACAAAGCTTAACGTTAATGGCGAAGTTAAAGTTTACCTATCACTATAACAAGTTATGGAAATTGTTATGAAATTAGCTGGATACTCTATGGGAAGAAGTGACCTTGTAAGAAGAGCAATGTCTAAAAAGAAGCACAAGGTTATGGAAGAGGAAAGAAAGAACTTTATTTATGGTATTGTAGATGAAGAGGGAAATGTTGAGGTTCCAGGATGTAAGAGAAATGGAATATCAGAAGAGGCTGCAAATAAGATATTTGACTCTATGATGGACTTTGCATCTTATGCATTCAATAAAAGTCATGCTGCAGCTTATGCAGTAATAGGATATCAAACTGCATATTTAATGAAGTATTATCCTGTAGAAACTATAGCAGCAATGCTTAATTCTGTAATGGGAACTAACGAAAAGGTTGCACATTATATTAACTTTGCAGAAAGCTTAGGAATACAGGTATTACCGCCTGATATAAACGAAAGTTATTCTAAGTTTACAGTTAAGGGTGAGAAAATAAGATTTGGATTAGCAGCTATAAAAAATGTTGGATTAAACGTAGTTGAAAATATAGTTAATTCAAGAAAACAAAAAGGTAATTTTGAATCATTAGTTGATTTTGTAAATAAAATAGATTTATCAGCAATAAATAAAAGAGCAGTAGAAAGCTTAGTAAAGGCAGGGGCCTTTGATGAATTTAATGTATTTAGATCAAAGCTTTTAGCAGTTCATGAAAAGATAATGGATAGTGTTTCAAATGAGAAAAAAAGAAATATAGATGGTCAAATAAGTCTATTTGGAATGGCAGAAGAAACTTTAAAAACTCCAGAAATAAGTTATCCAAATATAAAGGAGTTTTCAAAGAGAAATCTACTAGCTATGGAAAAGGAAATGACGGGTCTTTATTTATCAGGACATCCGTTAGATGAATATGCTCAAAGCTTAAAGGTTCAAACTAGTACTAGTATGGATAAGATATATAAATCTTATGAAATGCTTCAAGAAGTATATAATGAAGATTATCCTGAAGATATGTTAAGAGATGATGAAAGAGTTATCTTAGGTGGTATTATTGCAGAAGTAAATCAAAAGATAACTAGAAACAACACTATGATGGCATTTTTAAAACTAGAAGATTTAACTGGAATCATTGAAGTTATAGTATTCCCTAAAACTTTAGATAAGGTTAGAGAACTAATAAAGGCTGATAGTTTAGTTGTAATAAAGGGAAGAGTAAGTATAAAAGAAGACGAATTACCTAAGTTAATATGTGAAAGCATAGAACCTTTAGAAAAAGTAAATACAGCAAAAGTGTATTTAAGAGTAGATAACCTTGAAAAAGGAAAGGCTTTAAGAAAAGATTTAAAGGAAATGCCAGTAGAGTATTTTGGTGATACAACAGTATTTATATTTACAGCTGAAGATAGAAAGAGTTATAGAATGCCTAGAGACTTATGGTTAAGCCTTGAGTCAGATGCTTTATCTTATTTAAGAGATAAAATAGGTGAAGATAATGTAAAGGTAGTAGAGTAATCTACTGCCTTTTTCTATTTAAATTAATAAACACAACATGCTTATGTTTAAAGCAAAAATAATAAAAAAACTTTAGAATATGCAATGTTAATATAAGTATATTGCGAATTTTAATATAGTGATATGCACAATTTCGATAAAAAAAATTATAAAAATAAATAATAAAAGAAATTATAGAAAAAAACTATTGAAATTTTGAAGATTTGGATATAAAAAAATACTATTAGGTTATAATAAACATGTAGAAGGATGAAAAAAATAAATAAAAAAGATGGATTATGTGTTTATTTTAGTTGCATAAAACCTGCATTACAAGTAAAATAATAATGGTGGTAAAGAAAGTAAAAAATAATTATAACAATATATTAATTATTATATATAAAATATGGATTATTTCACAGAGAGTGGGACAACCTTTGTCCCGGTGGTGTTAAGGAGGAATAAACATGAAAAAGATAGCTATTTTAACTAGTGGTGGAGATGCACCAGGAATGAACGCAGCTATTAGAGCCGTTGTAAGAACAGCTTTATACAATGGTCTAGAAGTTATGGGGGTTCAAAGAGGATACAGTGGATTAATTAATGGTGAATTATTCAATATGGATAGATCATCAGTATCAGACATCATACATAGAGGTGGAACTGTATTAAGAACAGCAAGATGTTTAGAATTTAAACAAGAAGAAGTAAGAATTAAGGCTACTAAAATACTTCAAGCTTATGGCGTAGATGCTTTAGTAGTTATTGGTGGAGATGGATCATTCATGGGAGCTAAGCTTTTATCAAAGCTTGGTATAAAAACTATTGGATTACCAGGAACTATCGATAATGATTTAACTTACACAGATTATACTATAGGGTTTGATACTGCTTTAAACACAGTAATAGATGCTATAGATAAAGTAAGAGATACTTCAACTTCTCACGAAAGAGTTTCAGTAATCGAAGTAATGGGAAGAGACTGTGGAGATTTAGCTTTATATGCTGGTTTAGCAGGTGGAGCTGAATATATAATTACTCCAGAAAAGGGATTCTGTAAAGAAGAGCTTTGCAAAGTAATTTTAGAAGGAAAGCAACAAGGAAAAATACACAATTTAGTTTTATTAGCTGAAGGTGTAGGAGGAGCTCAAGAATTAGCTCAATACGTAGAAGGTGTTACAGGAATTGAAACAAGAGCTACAGTATTAGGTCATATTCAAAGAGGTGGAAGCCCAAGTGCTTTCGATAGAGTTTTAGCTTCAAGAATGGGAGCAAAAGCTGTAGAAGTATTATTAGATGGTGGTACTTCAAGAGTTATCGGAATTAAAGATAACCAAATAATTGATCAAGATATTGATGAAGCATTAGCTTTAGAAAGAACTTTTGATGAAAAATTATTTAAAGTAGCAGACGAAATATCAAAATAATCTGTTATATAAATTGAGATAGATGGAAATCTATATAATTAAAGCAAGCAATAATTTTATAAATATATATTAAGCAATCGAAGGAGTGTTATTACATGAGAAAAACTAAGATGATCTGTACAGTAGGACCAGCTAGTGAAAATCCAGAGATTTTATCACAAATTATTGAAGCAGGAATGAATGCTTCAAGACATAACTTCTCACACGGAGATCACGCTGAGCATGCTGAGAGAATAAACCTAGTTAAGGAATTAGCTAAGAAGCACAATAAGGAAATAGCTATAATGCTAGATACTAAAGGACCAGAAATCAGAACTGGTAAATTCGAACCTAAAAAGGTTGAATTAACAGCTGGAACAGACTTCACAGTATATGCTGGTGGAGATGTTGTAGGAGATACAACTCAATGTTCAGTTACTTACACTGGATTAGCTGAAGATGTTAAGCCAGGAAACGTAATATTAATAGATGATGGTTTAGTAGGATTAGAAGTTAAATCAGTTGAAGGAAACAAAGTTCACTGTGTAGTTATGAACACTGGATTTGTTGGAACTCACAAAGGAGTTAACGTACCAGGTGTTTCAATCCAATTACCAGCTTTAACTGAAAAAGATATAGCTGACCTTAAATTTGGTTGTGAAATAGGTGTTAACATAGTTGCTGCTTCATTCATAAGAAAAGCATCAGATGTTGAGACTATAAGAAATATATTAGTTGAAAACGGTGGAGAGCACATTCAAATATTCTCAAAAATTGAGAACCAAGAAGGTGTTGACAACATAGATTCAATATTAGAAGCTTCAGATGGTATAATGGTTGCTAGAGGAGATCTAGGTGTTGAAATACCAATGGAAAAATTACCAGCTGTTCAAAAGATGATAATTGAAAAATGTAACAATGCAGGTAAAGCAGTTATAACTGCAACTCAAATGTTAGATTCAATGATCAGAAACCCAAGACCAACAAGAGCAGAAGTTTCAGACGTAGCGAACGCTATCTATGATGGTACTGATGCAATAATGTTATCAGGGGAATCAGCTAATGGAGATTGGCCAGTACAATCAGTTCAAACTATGGCTAAAATAGCTTTAGAAGCTGAAAAGCAATTAGATTACGAAGTTGCTATATCAAGAGCTAAGAAGCACATACCTGCTATAGCAGGAGTTATTTCAAGAGCTGCTGCAAATGCTGCTAATGAATTAAAAGCTTCAGCAATAATAACTTCAACTAAGAGCGGAGCTACTGCTAAGAGATTATCTCAATGCAGACCAGACTGTCCAATAGTTGCTGTAACTCCATGTGAAAAAGTTGCTAAGAAATTAGCTTTAAGCTTTGGTGTATATCCAATAGTTGCAGAAAAAATTGAATCAACTGATGAAATGATGGAAAGATCAGTTAAGATAGCTCAAGAAAACGGATTTGTTAACGAAGGTGAAACAGTAGTTATAGCTGCTGGTGTACCAGTTGATAAAATTGGAGCTACTAACTTATTAAAGATAAGCATAGTTGAATAATAACACTCATAAATGAGAAGTATCTTAGGATACTTCTTTTTTTATATAAATAAATTATAAGGAAATAATTTAGAGTGTGTTTAATTAAAGTTTAGCTATATTTGAAATATATATATAATAGTTTATTAAGGTTAAAAGCGCTATAACAAATTACTAAATTATTTTAGGTGAAATCATAGATAAACATATAAATGAAAATAGATATCAATTAAACCTTAAAAAAGGAAAAAAATAGGTGAAAAAACCTCGAAAAAGGGCTAAAAATATAAATGTTAACAAAAAGTTAACATTTATATGTAACAAATATGATATATAATGTATAATATGACTTGTAAAGAGATACAATATTAGTATGGAATTAAATGGCAACCAATTCTGTATCGGCACCTTAGGGTGCTTTTTTTTTGCCTGAAATTATATAAGGAATTATTATAGATTATATAAGATTTAATATAGCTAATTTAAATAGTAAAATTGAATAAAGTAAAATAGCAATGTTAATAATAAGATAAAACAAGAAAAAGGTGGAATTTTATTATGAATAAGTTAACTTGTACAGCAACTAAGTGTGTAAATAATAATTCAGGCTTATGTAGTGCGGCTAATATAGATATAATTGGTGATTATGCCCATCATAATTCAGATACTCATTGCTATACTTTTAGAGAAAATACAGTTAAATCAGCTTTATCAAATTTAAGTAATGTAAATTTCTTTGGAGAAATAAAGCAAATATTTTCTTCAGGGAGTAATACAATAGATCCAGAGGTTATGGGTTCTGCAAGAGAATGTTATCATAATAATGGTGGGAGATGTTCTGCTAATAATATAATGATATCTGGTAGTGGAAGTAGAAGTATGGATGGAACATATTGTGAAACCTTTGTGGAAGCTTATTAGAAAGATAAATACAACATTTATAAATATTGTGTTATAATCAAAGTTATGAATTACGGTAAATAATAAATAAGAGTTAGGTGATTATAAATTGGTAGAAAAGAATAAAGAATACATATTAGATATAGTTTCACAAGGATATGAAGGTGAAGGTGTAGCTAAGATAGATAACACATACCCAGTATTTATTGAAGGTGCCTTAAAGGGTGAAAAGGTTAAGGCTTTAATAGTAAAGGTAAATAAGAAATTTGCTTATGGGAAGTTAATAGAAGTTATAGAATCATCAGAAGGAAGAATATCTCCTAAATGTGAAAACTATAAGAGATGTGGTGGATGCTCTGTACAACATATGAATTATGAAAATCAATTAGATTTTAAATGGGATAGAGTAAAGGATTGTGTACATAAAATAGGTGGATTATCTAAGGAAATAGTTAAATATCCTTTAGGAATGGAAACACCAGAAAGATATAGAAATAAGGTTCAATTGCCTATAGGATTAGTAAATGGAAAGCTTGCTATAGGGTTTTATGCTCCTAGAAGCCATAATATAATAGATTTAAATACATGCTTAATACAAGATGAGGTTGCCGATAAGGTAGCAGCATTAACTAGAGAGTGGATGGAAAAGTATAAAATAATGCCTGCTACAATAGATGGAAAGTTTAATCCAAGTGGAGTAGTTAGACATATAATGATTCGTAGAGGCTTTAAAACAAATGAAGTTATGGTTGTTTTAGTTACTTTAAAAAATAAAGTAAAGCATATAGATGAATTTGTAAGCTTAATAACTAGTAATATAAATGGAATAAAAAGTGTAATACAAAATGTTAATGATAAAGAAACTAATGTAATATTAGGTGAAAAGTGTATTACTTTATGGGGAGAAGATAGAATTACTGATTATATAGGTGACTTTAAGTTTAATATATCACCTTTATCATTCTTCCAAGTAAACCCTGAGCAAACAGAAGTATTATATTCTAAAGCATTAGAATATGCAGGTTTAACAGGAGCAGAAACAGTATTTGATGCTTATTGTGGAACAGGAACTATAACATTATTCCTTTCACAAAAGGCGAAAAAAGTTTATGGTGTAGAAATAATAGAACCAGCCATAGACAATGCAAATGAAAATGCAAAGGAAAACAAGGTAGACAATGCAGAATTCTTTGTAGGTAAGTCAGAAGAAGTGATTCCAGAGCTTCTAGAAAAGGGAATAAAACCAGAAGTAATAGTAGTAGACCCACCAAGAAAGGGCTGCGATATAAAGCTATTAGAGGCAATTGGAAAGGCAAAACCAGAAAAAGTAGTTTATGTATCATGTGATCCAAGCACATTAGCAAGAGATCTAAAAATATTAGAGGAACAAGGCTATAAAACAGAAGTAGTACAGCCAGTAGACATGTTCCCACACACATCACATATAGAAAATGTAGCACTATTAGTAAAATAAGAGATGAGGTAAAATAATATGAATAAAAACGTTGAAATGATGAAAAAGCTTATAGAGGAAAAAAGATCTAAGTGTAACAATAAGCAAGGAAGAATATTACCAACTAAGTACAGCAACCAAAGTAATGGTTCAGGTAAGATAAACAACACAGCATACGGAAAGTAATAAGTATAATAAAAGCTAGTTTAATTATGGACTGCTCTTTATCATTAGATAGGGAGTAGTTCATTTTTACTTTAACTAGCTTTTTATAATAATATTTAAGTTTAATAATAGCAGTAAGGTTTTTCTTCAATTGAATAAGGAATATATCCATAAACTAATACATCAACAGTGTTTTTTCCACTTCCAAGTTCTGAGGTAGCATTTATAGTTAAACCTGTGCCTGGAATATCATATGTTTGAGTAAAAGATGTCCCTGGTTGTAGTGTTACTTCATCCAAGGATGCTATTAATTCACCATCTTGATTTATAATAAGTTTAAATTTAATAGGTTTAGTAGAAATATTTTTATTAGTTAATATTACTCTTATTTTAGGGTAGGATTTTACTATTATGCCTCCTTTAAATTCAGAGGTTAAATTAGTAGTTTGTCCTGATGGTATAGAAACACCACCTGGGGAAGTTCTAAAAGCTAATTTAGTTCCTTTCATAAAATATCCCCCTTCATATAAAAAGTTTATTATTATAGTATGATATTAGAGCTTAAAGTGTGACTACTAAAGGCTAAATTTATGATATACTTTTATTGAAGTTAAATTGGTAAAAAAGGAAATTAAGTGAAATATGTATAGAATTTTAATTGTAGAAGATGATTTAATAATTGCAAAGTCCTTAAAGAATGCTTTAAATCAATGGAGCTATGAAGTAGAATTTGTAACAGAATTTAAGGATGTTACAGCAAAATTTATAGAATATAATCCTCAGCTAGTGCTTTTAGATATATCATTACCTTTTTTCAATGGATATCATTGGTGTAGTGAAATAAGAAAGATATCAAAGGTTCCAATAATGTTTATATCATCAATGTCAGATAACATGAATATTGTTATGGCAATGAATATGGGCGGAGATGACTTTATACCAAAGCCTTTTGATTTAAATGTTATTGTAGCAAAGATTCAAGCTTTATTAAGAAGAACATATTCCTTTGTAGGAGAAATGAACATAATAGAGCATAATGGTGTAGTTTTAAATATAAATGATACTACTATTGAATATAAGGGAAATAAGATAGAACTAACTAAAAATGAATTTAAAATTATACAAATACTTCTTGAGAATATTGGAAAGGCAATATCTAGAGAAGATATTATGGTAAAGTTATGGGAAAGTGATAGCTTTATAGATGATAATACATTAACGGTAAATGTAACTCGTCTTAGAAAAAGTCTTAGTGATATAGGAATTATAAACTTTATAAAAACAAAAAAAGGAATAGGGTATATGGTAGAGTAATATGAAAAATGAAAGCTTTATATGGTTAATTGGAAGATATTTAAGAGGTAACTTAAAAATAATTATAGCTAACATTATTTTTATAATAATATTTAATGTAGTTTTTTATTTATATAACTTAGACATAGAGCCATTTTTATATGCATTTCTATTATGTTTTTTAGTTGCAATTATTTTTATAATATTTAATTTTAATAGTTTTTATAAAAAGCATAGAGGTATATTAGCTTTAAGGAATGAAGTTAATATTAGCTTAGAAAACTTATATAAAAAAACTAATTTAATAGATGAAGATTATCAAAATATTATAGTTGAACTATATAAGAGTAAACTAGATATAATTTCTAAAAATGATTTAAAAGAAACTGAAATGATAGATTACTATTCTCTATGGGTACATCAAATTAAAACACCTATTGCAGGAATGAGATTATTGCTGCAATCAGAAAATATAAATGAAAATAAAGAGCTTTTAACAGAGCTTTTTAAAATAGAGCAATATGTTGAAATGGTGCTAGGTTATTTAAATATAGAATCAGGTGCAGATTTAGTTCTTAAAAAAAGTGATTTATTATCAATTGTAAAGCAAGGAATAAGGAAGTATTCTAATATATTTATAAGAAAAGGTATATCACTAGATCTTAAGGAATTTGATTATAAGGTGTTAACAGATGAAAAATGGATGGTATTTGTTGTAGAACAGCTTTTATCTAATGCTCTTAAATATACAGCTAGTGGTAAGATATCAATTTACATTGAAGATAATAGGTTAGTTATTGAGGATACAGGAATGGGAATATCGGAGGAAGACTTACCAAGGATATTTGAAAAAGGATTTACTGGATATAATGGACGAATGGATAAAAAGGCAAGTGGTATAGGATTATATCTTTGCAAAAGAGTATTAAATAAGTTAGGTCATAAGATTAGTATTACATCTGCTGTTGGAGTTGGAACAAAGGTTAGCATAGATGTATCATCTGTAGTTTCTATTATAGAATAATATACCTTACAAAAGTGTAAGGTTGGATGGGGAAATGTAAGCCAAGATTATGGTTTAGCATTTCCTTTATTTTTATAATAAGTATATAAGTTAAATTAATTAGGAGGATGATTACATGCCATTATTAGAGGTTAATAATTTAAAGAAAATATATACATCAAGGTTTGGGGGCAATCAAGTAAATGCTTTAAGAAATGTTACCTTTTCAGTAGAAGAGGGTGAATATGTAGCTATTATGGGTGAGTCGGGTTCAGGTAAAACCACATTACTTAATATATTAGCTGCTTTAGATAAGCCTACAACAGGAGAGGTTTTATTAAATGGTAAAAGCTTAGTATCTATAAAGGAAGGGCAAATATCTTCATTTCGTAGAGAGAACTTAGGATTTGTGTTTCAAGATTTTAATTTATTAGATACATTTTCATTAAAGGATAATATATTTTTACCACTTGTTTTATCAGGATTTAAATATGATGAAATGGAAAGAAGATTAACTCCAATTGCAAATAAGCTAGGAATTAAAGATATATTATCAAAATATCCTTATGAAGTATCAGGAGGGCAAAAGCAAAGAGCTGCTGTTTCTAGAGCACTTATTACAAATCCTAAGCTTATATTAGCAGATGAGCCAACAGGAGCATTAGATTCTAGATCAACAGACCAATTATTAAAGCTTTTTAGTGAAATAAATAATGAGGGTCAAACAATATTAATGGTAACTCATAGCACAAAGGCAGCAAGCCATGCAAAGAGAGTTTTATTTATTAAGGATGGAGAAGTTTTTCATCAGCTTTATAAGGGATCAATGTCAAATGAAGAAATGTTCGAAAAAATATCAAATACATTAACAGTACTAGCTACTGGGGGTGCTTTAAATGAATAAAGGCCTTTATCCAAAGCTAGCATTTACTAATATAAAGAATAATAGCAAAACATATTATCCTTATTTATTAACTTGTATAAGTACTATAATAATGTTTTATATTATGCATTCAATTTCTATAAACAAGGGATTAGATGGAGTAAATGGCTCACAAAGTCTTAAAATTATTTTAAACTTAGGAACATGGGTTATGGGGATATTTTCTGCAATATTTCTTTTTTATACAAATAGCTTTTTGATAAAAAGAAGAAAAAAGGAGCTTGGATTATATAATGTTTTAGGCCTTGAAAAAAAGCATATAGCAAAGGTATTAATTTTTGAAACATTAATAATTTCAGTTATTAGCTTTGTAGTTGGAATTATAGGTGGAATTATATTAAATAAGCTTATGTTTCTTTTACTTTTAAAGTTACTAGCATTTAAAGTTGAGTTTGGATTTACAATAGAAACTTCTTCAATAGTATTAACATTAATAGTTTTTATAGGTATTTTTATAGTTACTTTAATATCTAATTTGTTTCAAATTAAGGTTTCAAATCCAGCAGAATTATTAAAAGGTGGTCAGCATGGAGAAAAGGAACCAAAGGCTAAATGGTTTATAGCATTAACTGGGTTAATAGCTTTAGCTATAGGTTATGGAATAGCTGTAACTGTTGAAAATCCAATAATAGCTATAAATTTATTTTTTGTTGCAGTAATTTTAGTTATGATAGGAACTTATAATTTATTTATAGCTGGGAGTATAGTTATCCTTAAGCTATTAAGAAAAAATAAAAAGTTTTATTATAAAACTAAGAATTTTATAGGTATATCAGGAATGATGTATAGAATGAAGCAAAATGCAGTAGGATTAGCTAATATATGTATATTAAGTTCAGCTGTACTCGTTATGCTTTCAACAACTGTTTCCTTATATGTTGGAATGGAGGATATATTAAGATATAGATTCCCACAAAATATTATGATGAGTACAGATGATATTTCAACTGATACAATAGAAAAGATAAATAAAATAGTTGATTCAGAAATTGAAAAAAATGGTGTAAAGATAGAAAATAAAATTGATTATAGAAATAGTACAATAGCTTGTATAAATGATAATGGAAACTTTACTACAGTTGATTTTAATGGATATAACCCTAGTACAGTTATGTTAGGGGTAGTTCCTCTTTCAGATTATAATAGATTGGAGGGAGAAAACATAACTCTTGAAGATGATGAAGTTATTATTTTTTCACAAAAAGATAAATTTGGGGAAGAAAATATTAATATTGAAGGAAAGTCATTTAAGGTAAAGAAAGAAATAAATAAGGTTAGCTTTATAGAAAGCAACCCAGACATTATAAAGACATATATATTAATTGCAAATAATATTGATATAATTGGGGACACTGCCAAAGCAAAATATAATATAGGTATTGATGTTAATGCAAGTGATGAAGATATAATGAATATATCAAATAAATTAAGAGAAGCTTTTGCTTCTGAAGGAATATTTGTATCTGTTGATGCTGCAGCAGAAAATAGAGAAGGATTCTTATCATTATATGGTGGATTATTCTTTTTAGGAATGTTCTTAGGCTTATTATTCTTAATGACAACTGTATTAATTATATATTATAAGCAAATTTCTGAAGGTTATGATGATAAGGAAAGATTTAATATAATGCAAAAGGTTGGAATGAGTAAGGAAGAAATAAAGAAAACTATAAAAAATCAAGTTTTAATGGTATTCTTCTTACCACTAGCATTTACAATAGTGCATATCGCATTTGCATTCCCATTAATAACTAAGTTACTTGCAATGTTAAACTTAACTAATGTAAAGTTATTTATGATTGTAACAATAATATCAATAATTATATTTACAGTAATTTATGCAATAGTTTATTCTGTAACAGCAAGAGTTTATTATAAAATTGTAGAATAATTAGGTAGCTCTCAAAGTATTTTGAGGGCTATTGTTATATAATAAAAATAGTATTGGGTAGGGAAGGAGATTACTTATGGATAATAGTATTGTAAATATAAAGGTATTAATGGAAAAAAGAGATATTGAGATTTATCCTAAATATGATTTACCAAAGGGATATTCATTTTGTAATTATTCTTTAGGAGATGAAGATTCTTGGAGTGAGTTACAGTTTAGTGTAAATCATGTTAAAAGTATAGAAGAAGGAAAAGAAATATTTAATGATGTATTTTTATCTAAAATAGAAGATTTAAAAAATAAAATGGTTTTTGTTAAGGATAGTAATGGAGAAATAGTTGGAACAGCTGCATTATGGGATGGAAATCACTTTGGAGAAACTTATCAAAGAATCCATTGGGTTGCTGTATCAAATAAGCATGGTGGAAGAGGAATAGCAAAATCATTAGTCACAAAGGTATTAGATATTTACAATAATTTAGGATATAAGGATTATATATATTTAGCATCTCAAACTAGAAGCTATGATGCCTTAAATATATATTTAAAGTTTGGGTTTAAGCCATATATGGGAGATAGTCCAAAGAATTGGGATTCAAAATCATTTAAAAAAGAAAATGATAGAGCATGGAATATAATTTTTGATAAAATAGAAAATAAAAATATATAAAAAACAGGAGAATTTAACTTCTCCTGTTTTTCTATAATAAAGTATAAGCTAGTGTACCTATTACACCAGATCCGAATATAACTAAAATAGGGTTAACTTTAAATTTTCTAAGGGCTATTAATCCACCTACAAATAATAAGAATTCAACTCCTCTAAAATTAGAAAGAACAATATCATTTTTTTCAGCTTGGAATAATGCTAATGTTAATATTGATAATCCAGCAGAGCTAATTAAAGCAACAACAGCAGGTCTAAGGCTAGCTAAGATAGTTTGTACACCACCGAAGTTACGATATTTATAATAGTAATGAGCCAATGTTAAACAAATTATAAATGATGGAATAATGCAACCAAGAGTACAAATTAAAGCTCCAGGTAATCCAGCAAGTCTAGTTCCAACGAAGGTTGCTGAATTTATTGAAATTGGACCAGGAGTCATTTCAGCAATAGTGATTAAATCTGCAAATTCAGGAAGTGTCATTAAGCCGTGAATATTTACTATTTGATTTTGTATTAATGGTATAGCAGCATATCCGCCACCAACACTAAAAAGTCCTACTTTTATAAAGCTTAAAAATAATTGAAGTATCATTTATTAGCACCCCATTCCTGATTGTTTTTTTGTCTTATTAATATCTATTACAAGGTTTATTAGTCCAACTCCAACACATAGTAAAATTATAGTCATAGCACTAATTCCAATAAAGTAAGTCATTATAAAGCTGACGATCATTAGGGCAATATATAATATACTTTTAGTTTTTATAACATTTATTGCAAGGTTAATAACAACATCACATATTACAGCTGCTACACCTGCACGCATTACAATAAGTGCTGTTGCAATAATAGTATTTTCACGAAATTGTTGATAAAATACTGATATAATTGAAATAATTATTACTGGAGGTATAGTAGTACCAAGAACTGCAACTAATGAACCTAATAAACCTTTCATTCTATATCCTAATATTACTGAAGCATTTATAGGAATAGGGCCTGGAGAAGATTGAGCAATAGCAGTAATATCAAGCATTTCACTTTCATCAAGCCATTGTAACTCTTCTACAAATTTTTTCTTCATAAGAGATACTATTACGAATCCGCCACCAAATGTACAAGCACTCAACATGAAATTTGCTTTGAAAAGATTCCATAATATATTTAAGTTATTATTATCTTTATCTTTCATTAAATTTACACTCCTTCAAATTATATAATTTAGCAATCTATGGTATTATTATAAAAGTTTATTGCATATTAGTAAAATACTTAATTATTATTAAATATATAATGAAATACTTATGATGAAGAAGAAAATGTATAAAGTTTGTAATTAAATGATAATATATTTAAGAAAAAAGTTAAAATATATTGACTATAAAGTTACTCTATACTTTATAATCTTCATAGATTAAAAGCTTTAGGGAGGATTATATGCAAGAACAGAATTTAAGTAGTTATGATGATAATGAAAAGCTTAATAGAAATAGCAAGATAGATTTAGGAAAAGATAGTGTAGTAAAAATATTCTTTTATTATGCAATACCTGCAATTTTAGGAATGTTAGCAATGACATCAGCAGGAATAATAGATGGTATTTTTGTAGGACAATTTGTAGGTTCTAATGCATTAGCTGCAATTAACTTATCAATGCCACTTTTAAATGTTTTATATGGTGTAGGTGTAATGATTGCAATGGGGGGAGCTACCTTAGCCAATATAAAAAGAGGAGAGGAAAATATAAAGGAAAGTAATAATTTCTTTACAGTTACAGTTACTATTATTTTATCAATTTCTCTTGTTTCAACTGTAGTTGGATTTTTATTTAATGGTACCTTTGCAACATTAATGGGGGCAAATATAGATACTCATGAGTTAGTAGCTACATATATAAAAATAATATCATTATTCTTTGTTCCATACTTAGCTAACTTTACGTTAGATATGTTTTTAAGAAACGATGGTTTTCCTGTTTTTCCAATAATATGTACAGTGACAGGTTCTGTAATAAACATAGTATTAGATTATATTTTTATAGCTGAATTTAATATGGGAATAAAGGGAGCTGCAATAGCTACAGGAATAGCACAGGTTATGCCTATGATAGCAATGACTATATTTATATTATTAAAATCTTCATGGAAAATAGTTAAGCCTAATTTTAATTTTAAAGATATAAGAGATATGATGTTTAATGGTTCATCAGAATTATTAAGTAATATATCTGTTGGAGTAAGTGGATTTATCTTTAACATAATAATAATGAGAGAAATAGGAACAATGGGTGTAGCTGCATATAGTGTAGCTAATTATGCCGCATGGATTGCAATAGCAATATTCTTTGGAATTGCATCAGCAATAAATCCAGGAGTAAGCTTTAATAAAGGTAGTGGCAATATAAAAAGAATAAAGGCTTTCAAAAAAATAGGGATTACAGCGAGCTTAGTAGCCGGGGTTATACTTGCAGGAGTTTTAATAAGCTTTGGTGACAAGATTGTGTATATGTTTGTTGGCGGAGATAAAGCAGTACATGATTTAGCCGTTAAAATTATAGATTTCTTTGCAATTGCAATGGTGATTACAGGCTTTAATGTTGTTGCATCTATGTACTATACAGCTATAAATGAACCTCTTAAGTCAGCTACAATAGCAGCATCAAGAAGTTTAGTTGTATTAATTGTAGGAGTTATAGTATTACCTATGATTTTCGGAGAAAATGGTATATGGTCATCAGTAATATTTGCAGAAATAATTACAATGGGAATAGTAATATACTTCTTTAAGAAAAAGCCATATTAATGTATGTTAAAAATATGAAATGAAAAGCTATCATAAGGATAATTGTCCTTATGATAGCTTTTTTAGTTAGCATAAGCTAATTTTTTGTAATAACTGAGTTATCCTTATTAATAGATTCTTTATCCCAAATAAATAGTTGTTCAGAGTTATTTAATGCAGAAAATAACTTGTCTTTTAAGTTAGGAAAATCTCCGCCAAGGTTTTTAATTAATTCTTTGACATCTTGTCTTTTTGTATGTCCATCAGCTTCACATGGATTTTTTACTATTGGGTAGTTATATTCACGTACAGCTTTTTTTATCATATACTCATCAATATAAACCATAGGCCTTATTATAGTTAAATTAAATTTCTCCATATATGATTTAGGTGAAAAGCAATTAACTCTTCCCTCATAAAACATAGTCATAACAAAGGTTTCAACAGCATCGTCTTTATGATGACCTAATGCCACTTTAGTACATCCAAGATCCATTGCAGCAGAGTTTAAAGCACCACGTCTTAGCTTTGCACAAAGGGAGCAAGGATTTTTTTCTTTTCTTATATCAAAAACTATTTTGCCTATATCAGTTTGAATTTCATAAAATGGAACATCTATATTTTTGCATAATCTATGTAAAGGGCTATTATCAACTCCACCTGGATTTAAAGTAATTGCAATTAATTCAAACTTTTTAGGGGAGAACTTTTGAAAGTTTTTTAGGATATGAAGTAAGGTTATACTATCCTTTCCTCCTGAAAGCCCAACAGCCACCTTATCACCATCATTTATCATGTCAAAATCATTTATTGCTTGCCTAGTCTTACTAAGCAATTTTTGCATTGTCATTTGATTTACCTCCTAAACATAATAACAAACTGTTATAATTACGGTAAGAATATTATAACATATAGTAATTTTAAGTTTAATTGAATATTTGGAGGTAGTTTATGAGTAAGAGGGTAGCATTAGTAACTGGTGCAGCAGGGGGAATAGGATATCATATAGCAATTGGATTTGCTAAAAAAGGATATAATGTAATAGCTGTAGATAGAGTAGGGAAAAGCTTTGAAGATAAAAATATAGAATTTTATAAGGCTGATTTAAAAAGTGAAGATGAAATTAAAGAAGTTTTTAAGTTAGTAAAAGAAAAATATGGAGCTATTCATGTTTTAGTTAATAATGGAGCTATAAGTAAGTTTAATAAATCTATTTTAGATATTAAGGTAGAAGAATTTGATAATGTAATAAATGTTAACTTAAGAGGAAGCTTTATTTGTTGTAAAGAGTTTATTAATGCAAATAAAGGTGAGGATTATGGAAGAATAATAAATATAGCATCAACTAGATGGAATCAAAATGAAGCTAATTGGGAAGCATATGGAGCTTCTAAAGGAGGGTTAGTTTCATTAACTAATACATTAGCAGTTTCTCTTGGAGATACTCCAATTACAGTAAATGCTATAAGTCCAGGTTGGATACAAGTTGATGGGTATGAAGAGTTAAAGGAAGTAGATCATAAGCAACATCCATCTGGAAGAGTAGGAAAACCATCTGATATAGTAAATGCTTGTATATTCTTATCAGAAGAAGGTAATGATTTTATCAATGGAGCAAACCTAGTTATAGATGGTGGAATGACTAAAAAAATGATTTATGATAACTCAGATGATTTTTGGAGTGAAAATTAAAATTTATAAATAAGTTATTAATAAAATAATAAAAATATGTAAAAAATATTAATATAAAAAGAATTTAATATAGGATAAAAATTCCTTTGACAAATTTCAACATAGGTGTGATAATTAACTCAATAATAAAAGAGATATATTGGTACCTTTAATTCAGTTCAGAGAAGCTGGCAAGGTTTGCGAAATAGGTTTTTTATATAGATTGGGTAAATCTATATTCCTATATAAGCTTTCTGCCATCTAGGTAGAAAGCTTTTTTTGTAGGTACTAATAGTAATCTAAGAATTACTAGGAGGACAAAAATGTCAAAGAATAATAATCACCAAGATCACGATTTTTCACTAGAGGCTGTAAGTCAAAGCAGCAAAAAAGGGTTTTTATCAATGCTAGTTGTAATGTTAGGATTTACATTCTTCTCAGCAAGTATGTTAACAGGGGGAACTTTAGGGACAAGCCTAGGAATAAAGGATTTCTTAGTAGCTGTATTCTTAGGAAACTTAATACTTTGTGCTTATACGGGACTTTTAGCATATATAGCTGGAGATACAGGACTTTCTACACATTTATTAGCTAGATATTCATTTGGAGAAAAAGGTTCATACTTAGTATCATTCTTATTAAGTGCTACACAAATAGGTTGGTTTGGAGTTGGAGTTGCTATGTTTGCAATACCAGTTTCAAAGGTTACAGGAATTGATGTAGGAGTATTAGTGGTAGTTTCAGGTTTATTAATGACAGCAACAGCTTACTTTGGAATGAAGTCATTAACAATATTAAGTATGATAGCAGTTCCAGCAATAGCAATATTAGGTTCAATATCAGTATTTAAAGCAGTTGGAACAGTAGGTGGATTTAGTGGATTATTAGCGATAGAACCACAACAGACAATGACAATGGGAGCTGCATTAGCTCTATGCGTAGGATCTTTCATAAGTGGGGGGACGCTTACTCCTGACTTTACTAGATTTGCAAAAAATAAAAAGACAGCAGTATCAACAACAATAATAGCTTTCTTAATAGGAAATTCATTAATGTTTATATTTGGAGCTGTAGGTGCAATGGTTACTGGACAAGCTGACATTGCAGAAGTAATGTTTATGCAAGGATTAATAATACCTGCAATAATAATACTAGGATTAAACATATGGACAACTAATGATAATGCATTATATGCATCAGGATTAGGGTTTTCAAATATTACTAAAATGCCAAAAAACAAATTAGTTATAGTTAATGGTATAATAGGAACATTACTAGCAATGTTTTTATACAACAACTTTATGGGATGGTTAAACTTCTTAAACTCATTTATGCCAGCAGTAGGTGGTGTAATAATAGCAGATTACTTTATATTAAATAAAGGTAAGTATGCTGAAATGAGCAAGGTTAAATTTATGAATGTAAATTTAGTTGCAGTATTTTCATGGTTAGTAGGTGTTATAGCAGCTATGATTTTACCAGGAATAGCACCAATAAATTCAGTTATAGTAGCTATAGTAGTTTATGTAGCAACAAGTAAGGCTACACAATTAGCAAAGGATAAAAAAGAAATAGTAAATAATTAGGAGGGATTTTTATGTTAATAAAAAATGCTAAGCTTAGAGAAAAAGAAAATTTAGTAGATATATTAATTGAAAACGGAAAAATCACTAAAATAGGGGAAAACTTAAGTGCTAATAGTGAGGAAGTTATAGATGCTAAAGGAAGCTTAGTATTACCTCCTTTTGTAGAGCCACATGTTCACTTAGATACTACATTAACAGCTGGAGAGCCAAAGTGGAATGAAAGTGGAACATTATTCGAAGGAATAGAAAGATGGTCTGAAAGAAAGGAATTATTAACTAAAGAGGACGTTAAAAATAGAGCAAGAACAGCTATAAAATGGCAAATAGCAAATGGTATTCAATATATAAGAACTCATGTAGATACAACAGATCCAAACTTAGTAGCTTTAAAGGCTATGGTGGAATTAAGAGAAGAGTTAAAAGATTTTATTACATTACAAATAGTTGCCTTTCCTCAAGAAGGAATACTTTCTTATCCTAATGGATTAGAGCTTGTAGAGGAAGCTGTAAAGTTAGGAGCAGATGTAATAGGAGCAATACCTCATTTTGAATTTACAAGAGAATATGGTGTTCAATCTATAGAAAAAATATTTGAATTAGCTAAAAAATACGATACATTAATAGATGTTCATTGTGATGAAATAGATGATGAGCAATCAAGATTTATAGAAGTATTAGCTTGCAAGGCTTATGAAAACAATATGGGTGAAAAAGTAACTGCAAGTCATACTACAGCAATGCATTCATATAATAATGCTTATGCTTATAAATTATTTAGACTTTTAAGAATGTCTAAAATGAACTTTGTAGCAAATCCATTAGTTAATATACATCTTCAAGGAAGATTTGATACTTATCCAAAGAGAAGAGGTATAACTAGAGTTAAGGAAATGTTAGAAGACAACATAAATGTTTGCTTTGGTCATGATGATATATTTGATCCATGGTATCCATTAGGAACAGGAAACATGCTACAAGTACTTCATATGGGACTTCATGTATGTCAAATAATGGGATATGGTCAAATAAATGAATCAATTGACTTAATAACAAATAATAGTGCAAGAGCATTACATATACAAGATCAATATGGAATAGAAGAAGGTAAACCAGGAAACTTAATTATATTACCAGCAGAAAATCCATATGATGCTATAAGAAGACAAGTACCAGTAGCTTATTCAATAAGAAATGGTAAAGTTATAGCAAATACTGAAATAACAAAAACTCATGTTTATATAAACGGAGAAGAAGAAATAAACTTCCAAAAATAATATTTTGCCTCATAAGTAAATTTACTTGTGAGGTATTTTTTTATGTAAAAATATAGTGAAGAATAATTTTATTAATAATATAAGAATAACTAGGTAATACTAAGAAAATAATAAGATGAAATTATAAGTAATTTATTTAAGTTTTTAGTAGAGGGGAGTTAGTTATGGCTTATAGAAAAGAGTTTACAGATGTTATAAAAGAGCAAAATACTCCAGAACAAGGGTTATCAAGCTCTGAAGCAAAATCTAGAATTGATAAATATGGATATAATGAAATAAAAGAAGGTGAAAAAACACCTATTTGGAAGATGTTTTTAGAAAGCTTTAAGGATCCACTAGTAATAATTTTACTTATTGCAGCTGTAGTCCAAGTTTTTTTAGGAGAGTGGGTAGAATCACTAATAATATTTGTGGTAGTTATATTAAACTCAGTATTAGGCGTTACTCAAACTAGAAAGGCAGAAAGTTCATTAGATAGTTTAAAGAAACTTTCATCACCTAATGCAAAAGTATTGAGAGATGGAAATAAACTCACTGTACCAGTTAGAGAACTGGTGGTTGGAGATATAGTATTTTTAGAAGCTGGTGATTATATACCAGCAGATGGTCGTCTTATAGAGGCACAAACATTAAAGGTTGTAGAAGGTATGTTAACTGGTGAAGCAGAGGCAGTATTAAAGCATACTGATAAAATAATTGAGGAAGTTGGTATTGGAGATCAAAGAAATATGGTCTTTAGTGGAGCAACTGTAGTTTATGGTAGAGGAAAGCTAATAATTACTCAAACAGGAATGAATACTGAAATGGGTAAGGTAGCTACTTTACTTGAAACAGCAGGAAATAAGCAAACTCCATTACAACAAAAGTTAGATGATTTTGGAAAGAAGCTTGGAATATTTATAATGATACTTGCAGCAGCAATATTTGGTGTTCAAGTATTTAGAGGATATATAGGTGGTGGAGAGTTAAAAACGCTTGTTTTTGATTCATTTATGTTTGCAATTGCAGTAGCAGTAGCAGCAATTCCAGAGGCATTATCATCAATAGTTACTATTGTTCTTGCAGTTGGAACTAAGGATATGGCTAAAAAGCAAGCTATAGTTAGAAAGCTTCCAGCCGTTGAAACACTAGGTTCCACAAGTATAATTTGTACAGATAAAACAGGAACATTAACACAAAATAAAATGACTGTTGTTGATTTCTTTATGTATGGAATGTCAAAGGAAGAAGTAGCAGCAGATACAGAGGATTCTCCACAAGTAGAGGCAATAGATTTAGGTTCTACTTTATGTAATGATTCAGAAATTACAGAAACAGGACAGGAAATTGGAGATCCAACAGAAGTAGCCTTATTAAGATATGCAGAAAAAAGAGGAATAGATTATAAAGAAATAAGAGATAAGTATGATAGATTAAATGAAATTCCATTTGATTCAGATAGAAAGCTTATGTCCACGGTAAACTCTATAAATGGCAATGCTATTATGTTTACAAAGGGAGCACCAGATGTGGTATTTAGTCGTTGTAAGGAAGCTTTAGATGATGGTGACCATGTTCCAATGACAGATGCAGTATTAGAAGCTTATAAGAAAACAAATGAAGATTTTTCAGATAGAGCATTAAGAGTTTTAGCTTTTGCTATAAAAGATGTTCCAGATGAAAACTTTGTCCCTTGCCTTGAAGATGAAGTTGATATGACGTTAGTTGGATTAATGGCAATGATAGATCCTCCAAGAGATGAGGTTTATGATGCCGTTAAGGAAGCAAATAGAGCTGGAATAAAGACAATAATGATAACAGGTGACCATAAGACTACTGCAGCAGCTATTGCTAAGGATATTGGAATTATGAGTGAAGGAGATAAGGCTTTAACAGGAAAAGAATTAGATGCCTTATCAGAACCTGAATTAGATAAAGATTTAGAACATATAAGAGTATATGCAAGAGTATCGCCAGAAAACAAAATACGTATAGTTAAGGCTTGGCAAAAGAAAGGTATGATTACAGCTATGACTGGAGATGGTGTAAATGATGCTCCAGCATTAAAGCAAGCTAATATAGGTATAGGAATGGGAAGTGGAACAGATGTAGCTAAGGATGCATCTGCAATGATATTAACTGATGATAACTTTGCAACTATAGTAAGTGCAGTTGAAGTAGGAAGAACTGTTTATAGTAATATTAAAAAGGCAATTACATACTTATTTGCAGGTAACTTAGGTGCAATAATAGCAATATTATTTGCAGTAATAGTTAACTGGGCAAATCCATTTACAGCATTACAATTATTATTTATTAATTTAATTAATGACTCATTACCAGCAATTGCGTTAGGTCTTGAACCAGCAGAAAAGAATATTATGGATAATCCACCAAGGGATATGGATGAAGGTATTTTACAAGGTGGAACTTGGCAGGCAGTACTTTTAAGAGGGATTATCATAGGTATAGTAGTTATAATAGCTCAATTTATAGGAAATAAAACATCACCTATATTAGGAGCAGCTATGGCATTTTCAACTGTTACCCTAGCTAGAATATTCCAAACTCTAGCAGCAAGATCAGATAAGGATACATTATTAAAGTTAGGCTTATTTACAAATAAATACGTTCTTGGAGCAGTAGGAGTATGTTTAGTATTGTATTGTTTAGTATTAATTCCAGGAGTTCGTGGAGTTTTCGAAATACCAGATACATTTAAACTTACACAAATAGGTATATGCTTAGGGTTAGCATTAATTTCAACTGCTATAATGGATTTAAGCAAGTTATTTAAAAGAGGGTAATTATATTTTGTAAAGCTATGAATTTATTTTCATAGCTTTATTTATGGGTAAAAAACAAATGATAATAATTATCATTTTTGTTGACATAGATAAATTTATATGATAATTTATAGTTGTAAATAATAATTATTATCAATAGATTATACTTATCATTTAAATTAAGATATAATACGAAATTAAATATATGAAAAAATTAACGGAGGGATAAAGATGAAAAGAAAGAAATTATTAGCGTCAGTAATGGCATGTATGTTATCAGTAGGACTATTTGTAGGATGTTCAGGAAATGGAGCTACTGAAGAAAATAAAGAAGCAGGAGTTTTAAATTTATATACAAGCAGACATTATGATACAGATGATATTTTATATGATGAATTTACAAAGGAAACTGGAGTGAAAATCAATGTTGTTGAAGGTAATCCAGATGAGTTATTAGAAAGACTTGAAAGAGAAGGAGCTGACACAGAAGCAGATTTATTTATTACTGCTGATGCTGGAAGATTAGATGCAGCTAAAAATAAGGGATTACTTCAACCAGTAGAGTCAAAGGTTTTAAATACTAATATACCAGAAAATTTAAGAGATGTAGATAATAACTGGTTTGGATTAGCAGTTAGAGCAAGAGTATTAGTTTATGATAAAGAAAGAGTAAATCCAGAAGAATTATCAACTTATGAAGCTTTAACAGAAGATAAGTGGAATGGAAAGATTTTAACAAGATCATCAAGCAATATATATAACCAATCATTATTAGCATCATTAATTGCTATTGATGGTGAAGAAAAGGCTGAAGAATGGGCAAGAGGACTTGTAAATAATTTTGCAAGAGACCCTAAGGGAAGCGATAGAGACCAAGCTAAGGCAGTAGTTGCAGGAGAAGGTGATGTTGCAATAATGAATACTTACTATGTTGGTAAGCTATTAAATTCAACAGATCCAGAAGAAGTTAAGGTTGGTGAACAAGTAGGAGTATTCTTCCCTAACCAAGAAACTACAGGAACTCACATAAACGTTAGTGCTATTGGATTAACAAAGAATAGTAAGAACAAAGAAAATGCTATTAAGTTTATGGAATTCTTATCATCAGAAAAGGCTCAAAAGGAATTTGCTGAAACAAACTTTGAATACCCAGCAAACCCAGCAGTGGAAGCTTCAGAATTATTAAAATCATGGGGAGAATTTAAACCTCAAGATATTAATCTTTCATTATTAGGTGAATACAATGCAAAAGCAGTTGAAATAATGAACAAGGTTGGATGGAAATAATAAAGCTTATTTAAAATAAGCTTATGTTTTAAAAGTGTCCATGTTAGCTTAAGTTAAGCTAACATGGACATATGTTTAAAAAATGTATTAGATAAAGTAATAAATTAATATTTATTGTTAGCTTATTAGTTTATCTAATTATCATTTAATTTTAATAGTAATTTTAAATGAAGGCTATGGAGGAAAGAAATAAATTTTAATAATAGGAAGTGATAAAATGAAAAATTTAAATAAGGTATTTAAGAAAAATTTAAATATATGGACTATATTAAGTATAGTAGCAGTATTAATGGTTTTAATGCCTACATTTGATATAGTAACAAATTTGTTTAAA
>NZ_JBOFYU010000050.1:0-3329 GCF_051654825.1 Clostridium sp. | reverse complement strand
ATAAGAACTTTAGGAGGCGTACCAATGAGCAAGAGGAACTATTATCTCAGTTAGAGGATTTTGTGGTTTTAGGCTCTCACGCTAAACAGATAACCAAAGAAGTAAAAGAAATGAGATTTTCCAAAGGTAGAGTTTGCTGTCATTGCAATGGTACTAATGTTGTTAGAAACGGTAAAAATAATGGAGTTCAAAGATATCTATGTAGATGTTGTAACAAAAGCTTTTCTGATCTTACAAGTTCAGCGACATACAGAAGTAAAAAAGGATTAGATAAATGGCTAAAGTATGCAAGATGTATGCTTAACGGATATTCTATTAGGAAATGTGCTGAAATAGTGGAAATTAATATTGCTACAAGTTTCTTTTGGAGACACAAACTTCTAAACTGCATTAGTGATTTTCTTGGAGTAGGCTCAGTTGATGGTGTTGTAGAGGCTGATGAAGTATTCTTTCCCTACTCATATAAAGGCACTAAGCCATCAAATATGCCAAGACCATCTCGTAAAAGAGGTAAACAAGTTAAGAAAAGAGGTATTAGCAATGAGCAAGTGTGTGTTGCGACCGCTCTTGATAGGCAAGGTAATTTAATTATAGAATTGCTTTGCACAGGTAGAATGACTTCTGATGAGTTAAAAAGACTTTACGATAATCGTATAGGAAAAGATACTATTTTGTGTACAGATTCTCACAAAAGCTACATTCAATTTTCATCAGATATAGGATTGGAGCATAAGCAAATTAGAAGGGGAAGACATAAAGAGGATATATACCATATTCAACATATAAATAGCCTTCACTCCAACTTAAAAGGTTGGATGAGAAGGTTTAATGGAGTTGCAACAAAATATCTAAGTAACTATATGAAATGGCATAAATGGATGGGTACTTTTAGTTCTGAAAAAGAGACAATCAGAACTAAGAAGCTGTTGGTGCATAGCAATATTCCACATAAGTACACAAGGGTAAAGGAATTTAAAAGCATTGTTCCAAATTTTATTTAAAATTAATGTAATTATAATCCATTTTTGATGTATAATTATAATATAGATAAGGAACAAATGTATTATATCGTTCACTATAGGAGAGGAGATAGATATGAAAGATTTTCTGAAAAAGGTTACAGTGCCTGCAATTTTCTTTATATTAGGATTTATTTGTTCTATTTGGCTTTTTTAATATATTACGAGCTAAAAGTGGACAATACCAATTGTCCACTTTTTTGATGTCTATTATCAACATTTGTTTAAAACAGAGCCTAATATTTATAATTTCTAGTTTATATAAATAGTTTATCATTATGTAATAAAAATCTAAATACTTACAGCATTAACAATAAAAAAGCTAATAACTATAAGTTATACTCACTGCTATTGACCTCAGTACATTTCTTTGGAACTTCTGATTTGAGACTTAATTTTCGTCTTATTTTCTTTGAATTGCAAACAAAAAAACACCGCACATTAATTTTGAATAATACGGTATTTTAATCAATTTATTTTTATATTAATTTATCTTTTCCATAGAATTACTATAACTTCCAAGTATAATAAAAATCCAAGACGAAATAAATGCATATCTAGGTTGCATTTCTGTTATTAAATATAATAATATAAATCCACCTATTAAAATATAAAAGAAATACATTTCTTTATTTATATTTTGTCTTTTATACAAACTTATAATAACTCTTAATATTATATAAACATATATAATACAAATTAATGGAAAAAAGAGTCTGTTATATTTCTTTATAATTTCAGCAAATATGCTTTCATCTCCCTTAACGGTCCATCCTAGTGCACCAAAATCACCTTGTCCCCATTGTTTTGCTAATTTAGTAATATAAAATATAGTTATTTTAGATGGAGAAGAATTAACGAAACGATTTTCTATTATTTCTTTAGCTTCCTTTTTTATTGCATCTTTGTCATGCTTTAATTTTATAGGCAACTCTGCATCTTCTTTATTGTATGCTCCACTATGTTCCATATTTGTTCCTTTTAAAATCGAAGTTATAGAAGGCTCTTTTGAGTTCCAAATATGAACTTCTGTTATGTTTTTATATAATAATATGCTACTTGTTATATAGGTCATTAACATAAATGAACACAACATAGGGATTACACACTTTAATAAATTCCTACGTTCATCATAAACTAAAATATATAATATATATGCGATTATTATTACAGGCCCAACCATTCTAAACATATTAGCAATAGATAATGTTATTCCACATATGCTTGCCATTATAATGGATAGTTTATCTTTTTTATTTATTGCTTTGAAAAAGTAATAAATACTTGCAATATAAAATGGCATTGCCATATTTTCCGACATTGTCTGAGATGTGTACATTATAAATGGTGGGAAAATCGCTAATAGAAATGCAGCTATTTTTGCTGTAAGTTCATCTTTAAAAACTTCTCTTCCTAGCTTGTACATAAATATTACTGCACTAGTTTGAAATATTACATTAAAAATTTTTATAAAAATTAATGGATTCTCAAATAACTTATGAAATATAGAAAAATACATAACTGTTATAATATCATGAGCAAATCTAGCAAAATAGTTAAAATCTTTAAATCCATAGTAATGACCTTGACTAACCTCATTAGAATATGTATACATTAGTTTAAAGTCTGAGGCTGGCTCAGTTGGAACTAATATTATCCATATAATTCTTAGTATTAATGCTAATAAAATAATATAAGTAATATTAAATCTATCTAAAAATTTAATATACTTATTAAATAAATTTTTCTTTACTAATATATATATACCTATCAATTCTAAAATAAGTAACGCTATTATTATAATAACATTAGATGTGAAAGATATGTTTATAAATACTAATGCCGATATTAATACACCTAAACAAAAAATTAATACTGATTTTTCTAAGAAAACGTTGAAAACTTTCACCTAAATACCCCTTTTAACCCTTTAAATTCCATGTTAAATTGTATTATTCTACTGCAAATATGTCAAGTTATTACAATAAAGTTCTATTTATTGTAATAACTGTAATTAGACTATTTTATAAATTTTAAAAGATAAATACTTCTTATTTAATTCGTAATATTATCAGATTATACCTGAAATTTCGATTCTTAAATTGAAACTAACTTACTATATATGATTTTAAAATTCAATATCTCTAAAATATAATTAGGCCTTATTATTTTTATCAATTAATATAGAACAAGCTCTTAGTATTATAGATAATGCTTTGCATCCAAATATTATTAATGATATAAGAGAAAGTGGTTTTACAACTAATGATATAAGATAAACAATCATTATAATTGAATTACCCATAGATG
>NZ_JBOFYU010000049.1:0-8412 GCF_051654825.1 Clostridium sp. | reverse complement strand
ATAATATATAAAGGAATAGGAAAAACAGCACTTGAAGCACTAAAGGATGTAAACTTAGCTTCAAGTTATGAGTTAAACTACTCTCAAAATAGAGCATATATCTTTACAGAAAAGGCAGCAAGGGAGGGTATAGATAAATATTTAGATCTTCTAAATAATAATCAGCAATTTCAAGTAAAGCCTGATTTATTTGTTTACTTTGGAAATGTTGATGATTTGTTAGAAGTAACATCATCGGATGAAGAATATTTAGGATTATACTTAGAGGAGTTAGTACATAAGAATAAAAGAAATCCTAGAGCTATGAGGGCAAATATAAATGAATATTTAAGTGAAAGACTTATAGGAAATAATACAGATGTAATAGGTGTAATAAAAATAAGAGAAGATGCTTTAGACAAAAAAATAGAAATTGATGGAGGAGCTGTATTAAAGAATAATGTACTTATAGAAAGAATAGAAGCAAAGGATGCTATGAGCTTCAACCTTTTAATGGATAATGTAAAAGGTGGTTCATTAGAACTTCAAAATCCTCAATCAGATGGAGATTTTATCTCACTTGAAATACTAGATTGTAAGACATTAAGTAGTATTAATTATGAAGGAGGTAGGCTAAAGCTAATAAAGGATATGGAAATAAGGGTATCATTAGCTGAGGCTCAAGGCTTATTAAAAGTTGATAATGATTTACTTAAACATATAGAAGTTAATAAAGAAGCTCAACTTGAAAACTACTTAGTTAATATATTTGAAAACTATAAAAGTAAGGATTTAGATATATTTAATATTGCGAGACTAGTAGAAATAAATTATCCAAATCTTGAAATAGAAGATCCAATTAAAATAACAGATTTAGATATTAACATTAAATTGTTAATTGATGGAACAGGTATAGTTAAAGAAAGTTTATAATTATTAATAAGGTGTAGAAATATGCAGTATAGTATATTTCTATACCTTTTTTATTTAAATTATAAATTATATATTTAGTTCAATTTTGTGTATTAGATGAATACAATAATAATATAGCTATTGAGGTGAGGGATGTGGATTTAAAACGAGTACGAGCTATCATAAAGAGAGAAGAAGGTGTAAAGCTAGATTTTAAATTAAAGCTTTCATTAGCTACAGAAATGGGTAAAAGAGAATTGGCAAAGGATATTTGTGCTATAGCTAATTCAAATGGGGGAAGAGGTTATATTGTAGTTGGAGTAGAAGATAAGGTTAAAAATATAGTAGGTTTAAGTAAAGAAAACATGATATCAGAGGAACAAGTACAACAAATAGTATCTTCAAGATGTGAACCACCCATTCCAATTTCAGTAGAAAACTACACCTTAGATAAAAAGGTTATTTGTATAATTACAATTTATGATGGTGGACAGAAACCTTATCAAATAAGAGAAAGTGGTACTTTTTATATTAGAAGAGGTTCTACCACTGATATAATGAGAAGACAAGAACTAGTAGCTGCATTTGAAGAAAACTTAAATTTTTATATAGAAACATGTCCTATAATAAAAAGTACAATAGATTTTTTAAATATAGACATAGTTAGTAAATATTTTAAAACTAAAGGAATATATATAAGTAAGGACAATAAAAAAAACTTGCTAGAAAGCTCAGGTATAACTTATATAGATAAGGAGAGTGGTGAAGAAAAGTGTACGTTAGGAGGACTTTTAGTATTTTCAGATAATAATAGTATTGTCTTGCCACATAATATGATAAAGATAATAAATAGAATAGATATTAAAGCTATAAATGTAAAGGTTATCCAAGGGAATTTATTATCTATGATAGATGAGGCTGAAGAGGTGCTTAAAGGAATCCTTACAAAAGATTATCCTCTAGAGGCAGTTATAGAAGCTATAAAAAATGCAGTTTTATATAGAGAATATTCATCAATAAACAAGGTGATTGAAGTTATTATTTCTAATAATGAAACAATGATTATAAGTCCTGGACAAATGATAGAGGAAAATGAAAAGGGAGAAAAAATTAATTATAACCGAAGAAATATTTGGTTATATGAAAAATTAATAACTCTAGATGATAGTAAGCGATTTTTAAATAACGGAGGGGGCTTTGCAAGAATGAAAGAGGCCTTTAATGGAATTGGAAATGTTAAGTTTATTAATTCAAGAGTAGAAGATTCTTTTAAAGTAATTTTACCAGGAATAAAATTTTATATAAAAAAAGAGGAGTGTGGTCCCGATGATACAGGTGTTTTGTGCAAGTAGAGGTTCAGGAAAAACAAAAAGGTTAATAGACCTTGCAAATGGAAATTTAGTTACTTCTAAAGGTGATGCAGTTTATATTGATGATGATGCAAGACCTATGATGCATTTACAAAGGGATATACGTTTTATAGCTACAAATGACTTAGGAGTTAAAGATTGCAGAAGTTTCTATGGATTACTTTGCGGGCTTATTTCTCAAAATTATGATATCGAAAATATTTATATTGATGGGTTAAGCAATATTGTTAATTGTCCTATAAGAGAAGCAACAGATTTATTTGGAAAAATTAAAGAGCTTTCTAGTAAATTTGGTCTTAACTTATTTATAAACTTAAATTGCGATAATACAGATGAATTACCAGACTTTATAAGAGAATACGTAGCATAAACTATTATATAAATATTAAGACTAAGCAAACTATAGGGAGCTAAAGGTTAAACTTTAGCTCTCTTATTTGTTTGTAAATATTAAAAACTTAACTATAATTGTAAATAACAAGGGAATTTGTTGTTTAAAGGTTGATTATGTAACGCATAATGGATATACTAATTTTAGTAGATATTTAATAAATAAAAGTTGGAGGTAAAAAAATGGCTAATGTTTTAGACGAGTTATTAGATCGTGGATACATAAAGCAATTTACTCATGAAGATGAGACAAGAGAATTGCTTGAAAAGGAGAAAATAACTTTTTATATAGGATTTGACCCAACAGCTGATAGCTTACATGTTGGACACTTTATAGCAATGATGTTTATGGCTCATATGCAAAGAGCTGGACATAGACCAATAGCACTACTTGGTGGTGGAACTGCAATGATTGGAGACCCATCAGGTAAAACAGATATGAGATCAATGTTAACTAAGGAGCAAATAGATCATAATGTTGCTTCAATTAAAAAGCAAATGGAGAAGTTTATAGATTTCTCAGATGATAAGGCTATATTAGTTAACAATGGTGATTGGTTATTAGATTTAAACTATGTTGATTTCTTAAGAGAAGTTGGAGTACATTTCTCAGTTAATAGAATGTTAACAGCAGAATGTTTTAAGCAAAGATTAGAAAATGGTCTTTCATTCTTAGAGTTTAACTACATGTTAATGCAAGGATATGACTTCTATGTATTAAATCAAAAATACAATTGTAAAATGCAATTAGGTGGAGATGACCAATGGTCAAATATGATTGCTGGTATGGAATTAGTTAGAAGAAAAGCTCAAGGTCAAGCTATGGCTATGACTTGTACACTATTAACTAATAGCCAAGGACAAAAAATGGGTAAAACAGTTGGTGGAGCTTTATGGCTAGATCCAACTAAAACATCACCATTTGATTTCTACCAATACTGGAGAAATGTAGATGATGCAGATGTAGAAAAATGTTTAGCATTATTAACATTTGTTCCAATGGATGAAGTAAGAAAGGTATGTGCTGTTGAAGGTTCTGCAATAAATGAAGCTAAGAAACTTCTTGCATTTGAAGTAACTAAGTTAGTTCATGGTGAAGAAGAAGCTACTAAAGCTAAAACTGCAGCAGAAGCTTTATTTGCTGGTGGAGTTGATATGAGTAATGTACCAACACTTACAATTGGCAAAGATAAGCTAGGAAGCACTATTTTAGATATTATGGCTGAAAACAAGATAGTACCATCAAAGGCTGAAGGAAGAAGATTAATTCAACAAGGTGGATTATCATTAAATGGAGTTAAGGTTACAGAAGTAACTAGAACTCTTGAAGAAGCAGATTTAGAAGATGGTTCAGCTTTAATTAAAAGAGGAAAGAAAAACTACAATAAAATTGTTGTTGAATAAATAAATCAAAAAAAAGAGAAGGTTTTAACGCCTTCTCTTTTAAATATAAAAAAATATAAAAAATTATAAAGAAAATGAAAAATAATTTAAATAAACAAATGAAAGAAAATAATTTTAATGATATAATTAGGGTATAAATATAATATGAAGGTAGATGAGAAATTATGAAGGAAAACTTTTATTATGTTGAAAAGACTTTAGGGGCAAAAAATCTTTCTGATTTAGAAGTAAAGGTTTTAAGTTACATTGTATCAAATATAGATGAAGCACAAAAAATTGGAGTTAGAGGAGTTGCAGAAAAAAACTTTACGTCAACAGCAACAGTTATGAGGGTAGCTAAAAAACTTGAATATAAGGGTTTTTTAGAAATGATATATAACCTTAAAAATAAAATAAGGTTAAAAGAGGTAGAAACAGAAGTAAATCAAGAGATTATTAAAGATGATTATAAGTTTTATAATTTAGCAAAAGTTAGAGATTATAAAGATTTAGATTTAATAAAAGAGCTAATAAACGATAAGGTAATATATTTGTATTCAGAAGGGTATGGTGAGTATATTACGGAATATATGTATAGAAAGCTTTTAGTAAGAAGAAAGTTAGGAGTAATACTACATGGGTTAGAAGTACCTATAATATATAAAGGAGAAGAAAGTCCTACTTTATTTATTATTTCAAGAAGTGGTGAAACTAAAAGTTGCCTAGCAAAAGTAGAGCAAATAAGAAAGGTAAATGGAAAAGTTATAGCTTTTACGGGTAAAGAAGGAAGTAGCTTATATAAGATAGCAGATGTTGTATTTACCATAACAGATAATGATAAAATTGATAGTGAAAATTATTACCCAACATATTTTTATGGAAATTGTATAAATACATTTGAAAAAATTATTGAATTATTTATGACAAATGATTAGGAGTCATAGAATGAGAATAAAAGATTTTATTATGGACAAACTATCTAGTTTAGGAAAAGCAATGTTAATTCCAATAGTGGCAATGCCATTAGCAGGACTATTATCAAGATTAGGAGAGCCTGATTTATTAAATATGCCTATGCTTAAGGTACTATCATCTGTTGTTTTTGGAAATTTAGATTTACTTTTTGTAATAGGGGTAACTATTGCTTATGCAAATGTAAAAGATAAATCAATTGCTATATTATCTAGTATTTTATCTTTAATGGTATTTAAGGAAGCTTTACTTTATATAAATAAAGATATTAATATGGGAGTATTTGCAGGAATTTTAGTTGGAGCAGTATCAACTGGAATTTTTAATAAGGTAAAAGATATAAAAGTTCCAGAATTATTTAATTTCTTTGGTGGAGAAAAATTAAATATAATAATTTCTCCTTTGACCATTATATTATTTGCTTATTTAGCTTCATATATTTGGCCAATTATTAAAGAATGGATAGATGTAATATCAATTGTTATTGGTGCTAGTGGAGCAATTGGGATATTTATTTTTGGGTTTTTAAATAGAATGTTAATTCCAATAGGATTACATCATGTAATTAATTTATATATTTTTTATGAGTTAGGTACATTTAGTACTGAAAATGGAGTATTAGTTACAGGAGAATTTTCACGGTTTTTAGCTGGAGATAAAACAGCAGGAGCCTTTTTAGTTATGTTTTTTGTTATAATGATTTTTGGACTTCCTGGGGCAGCATATGCTATGTACAAGGTATCTAATAATGAGAATAAAGAAAAAACAAAGGGATTAATGATGACAGGAAGTTTAAATTCAATTGTTGTAGGAATAACAGAACAAATTGAATTTTCCTTTATGTTTAACTCGCCTAAACTATATTTTATTCATGCCATATATACAGGACTAGCTGGAGTTATATTATATTTATTAAATTGTAGATTAGGTTTTTCATTTGGATTTAATGTTATAGATTTAACTTTAAATTGGAAAATGGGTACAAACACTATATGGATAATACCTGTAGGGATTTTATTTTTCTTTTTATATTACTTTACATTCAAATATATTATTGTAAAAGAAGATATAAGTACACCAGGTAGAAATTCAAATGTTAACAATAATAGCAATTTAGAAAATCATGAAAAAATAAAATTATATTCATTGAATATAATAGAATACATAGGTGGAGTGGATAATATTCAAAGATTATCTACTTGCGCAACTAGACTTAGAATTGGAATTAAAGATGAAAGTTTATTAAAAGAGAAGCTTATAAATGATATTAGTGAAATTAAAGCAATAAAGATATCAAATAGAAATATTCAAGTATACTTAGGACAGGATGCTGTTTATGTAGCTAAATATATTGAAAATAATTTTTAAATAAGTGACTTTAATAGATTTATTATAAGATTAAATATAAGTGAAAGAGGATTAGTTAATAAAAAACTAATCCTCTTTTATTTATGGAGTATGCTGTTTACTTATATCATATATAATTCCATTTTTTGTTTTTATATTAAAAAATAAAGCACGATTATCTATTTTAAGATCAGTTCTATTATTTTTCAGGAAATATTCATTAAATTCATTATATGAAATTGGAGCTTTACAATCAGAATTTCCTGTTGGGCATTCTGATTTTACATCATAACAACATAATGCAAATGTAGCATCTTTTGATACTTCATAGGTTGTTATTTTTGGATAATCATTTATTATAAGATACCCATCAGGAATCCACATCTTTCCATCAGGTTCAGTAACTAATTTAGAATCATTCCTTTTTATAGCTTCTTGTAAAGCATCATTACCTCTTAGGAAAATTGCTAAATCTGCATCAATAAATATTTTTCCGTTAGAAGTATAAAAGTTTTTTATAAAGCAGATTTCTTCATCATATATATTAGGATTAACTGTTAAGATAAGTTTAACTGTTTTTCCAAAGATATTGTTTACTCCTGTATAGGTAAATTCGCCAGGTGTAGAGGTATCAATAGAGGTATTGTCCCAGGTAATAGGAATAGAAACTGCATTATCACTTATTGGAACTAATGCTTCATTTGGTAATTCAAAATAATCACCTTGATAAATAGATGAATATATATAAGTTATTTCAAAGTTAGATGAAAGTTCATTAAGAATTGATTTCATATTGTCTACATCTACATTATTGTCTATAGCTAATTTAATTATGGAGTAAGCATCATCTAACTTATTAAGTGAGATATAATCATCTTTAATTTTTAAGTAAGTATCTTTGTTACTTTGATCTAAAGAAATAGCTTTTTCATAATTTATTTTAGCTTCTTCAGGGTTATTGTTTTTAAGATAATCATTAGCAATTTTCAAAGTTTTAGTTGTTTCATTTTCCTCAATTTTTATGTCTTCTTTAACATTTTCTGATATTACAACTTCAGAATCTGTGTTTGTACAAGAAATTAAAGCTGATGATAATGATAATAAAAGAGCAAATGATAATAATTTAATGTGTTTTTTCTTCATATTAATTACTCCTAGTAGTTCTTCTTATAATAATAATATATGCATTGTATGTTTCTAAAGGTAACTAGGATATTTCTAAAGTATTTCTTTAAAATATCCTCTATAAATAAATATCTCCAAAGGTCAATTAAGATAAACACAATTGCTAGATTAAATCATAATTTAGATGAAAATATGTGATTTCAAGAACTTGTAACATGTAACTTAAAAGGTAAAATATTACCTGAAAAAAATATTGAGTTTTGTAGAAAAATATGTAAAAATAATAACAAAAAGTATGAAAAGATAATATATGTAAAAAATGTTGCGTGTAACCATTTTAGAGATAGGCATTAGCTTAAAATGGATTATAATAGCCTTTTTGGCTTTTTTTTATTACTTAAAATAAAAGGAGTAGAGGAAGTATGAAAAATGTAAAAAGACATGTAGCAAGAGCAGTAGCACTAACATTAATAGCTGGACTTGCTAATTCAATGCCAGTTCGTGTTAAAGCAGATGTAAACAATAACAAAATAGTAGAAAATATTACGGTAACTGCTAAAAGTGAGAAAAATGGTCATGATGTAAGTCAAATAATAGATGGTAACACATCAACTTATTGGGAATCTACAAATCATTATAGATGGGTAGAACTTGATTTAGGTGGAACTTACAGCCTTTCAGAAATTAAGGTATTTAATAAATTAAATGGATATTATAACTATAATATATATGCATCTACAGATGGTGAAAACTTTATAAAGGTTGCAAATAAAGATGATAAAGCCTTAGCTACTGCAGAAGGTGATTCACATAATTTAGGAAATATAACAGCTTCTAAATTAAGAGTAGATGTTACTTTTAGTTCAGCTCAAAATGATTCTAATATAGCAGAAGTTGAGATTTTTGGAGAAAAGATTTCTAATGAAACTCCAGT
>NZ_JBOFYU010000048.1:0-4217 GCF_051654825.1 Clostridium sp. | reverse complement strand
ATGGATATTGTCCACCATCCCAATAAGTCTTAATATCGCCATCAATAGCATTATTTAATACATTCTTTTTGCTATCGTCTCTTCCATAAACTCTTTTGCCTTGTGCAATATTAACTTTGTTAGCTTCCTTTTGTTCCTTTGAAACAACTTCACTATTTGTCTTTGCAGTAACATTGACTGGATTAATTACTGTTGGTAGTAAGATACCTACAGATAATGCAGCAGCAATTATGCTTTTTACTTTTTTGTTTATCATCCTCTCATCCTCCTAATATATTTATTTTCACCCTGATATTACCATGTTTTAAATTTAATGTATATAAATGTAAGTATACTGTAATGGAATTGTTATTAATTAGTAAGAATAGATTCTTCTTGTAATTTTATTGTAATCTAATTTTAACGAAATCAACTATATAATAATGGTGATAAAAATAATTTTTCTTTTATTATTATCAAGCCTTTTAAATTTAAAAAAGAAGTACTAGTGGATGCTAACACTAGTACTTCTTTTTTAATTTACTACCTTTAAGTAAACTGTAATCAACTTGTAATATTATACATATTTTTGTAACTTTAATGTAAGCTAATATTAATAAAGATATGTGTATAATAAAGGAGATCAATAGTTTTTCTTTTATTTTTACAAAACCCTTAAGTTTTAGACAGAAGTAATAGTAAGTATATACTATTGCTTCTGTTTTTTTATTCTGTTCTTAATGAATCTACTGGATCTAACTTTGAAGCCTTCTTAGCGGGGAATAATCCAGCAGTCATACTTACAATTGTACTTATTGCAACGCCTGATAATGCATAAGTAAGTGTAATATTCATAACTTCTATATCAAATATTTCCATAGAACCCTTATTAACTATTAGAGATATTAAAAACGCTCCAGTTAATCCTATTATTCCACTTGATAAGCCTATTAAAAATGCTTCTGATACAAATATTCTCTTAATATCCTTACTTCTTGCTCCTATAGCTCTAAGTAATCCAATTTCCTTTGTTCTTTCAACAACACTTATATATAGTACAACTAAAATCATTATTGAAGAAACTACTAATGATATTGCTGCAATTCCTGTTGTTACTACTGTTAATACATTTAACATACTAATCATTTGATCACCCATAGCTTCGGCTGTAGGTCCTGCATATCCTAAGTCTGATACTTGAGCCTTGATGTTACTAGCAATATCCTCATTATCTGTTACTAAGTAAACCACATTTGGAATTAAGCTTTCATTATCTTTATTTAATATTCTTTCAATGTCATCATAATTTACATAAGCTAATTCCATAGTATCAACCATTCCATTATTTTCACCAGCTGTATAAACACCACTTACTCTAAAATCACCTTTAACAACTCTTCCATCAATTACAGCATTTAAAGCAACTGTTTTTCCAACAATATCTTCACCTAGCTTGTCTACAACAAGACTATTAATTAAAATTTCATTTTCACCAGGTAATTTACCCTCTGCTATGTTTTTATCTGTTAATGTAGATGATGTACTTAATAATCCCATTAAGTCACTTTGTTTATCCTCAAACTTTAATGAGTTAGTTCCTGGCATAGCTATATAAGTAAAGCCTTTTTCTAATTCAGTTACTCCCTCTAGCTTAGATAGCTCATCTATATTTTCCTCTTCAAAGGCTACCTTTTCTCCCATCATAGCCTTCATTGCTGATGATGGATCATTTGGGTCCATATTAGTTGGCATATTTACCTCAACTACTAATGGATTCATAAAGTTTTCTATCATATTGCTAAAATATGCTTTCATACCATCACCTAAGGCAAGCATTATAATAAGACTCATAATCCCAATACTTACTCCTAGAGATACTAATATATTTCTTTTTAATTTTTGTTTCATATTATATACTGCTAGCTTTGTTGCAGAAAAGAAGCTTAAGTTTTCACTCTTATTAGCCCCTGGGCTTTTTACTTCACTATGGTCTACAGTAGCTGCAATTTCAGCTAATACTTCATTTGAACTATCTCTAATAATTTCTCCATCAGCTATTTGAACTATTCTACTTGAATGAGCTGCAACCTTTTCTGAATGAGTTACCATTATTACAAGCTTGCCCTTTGCTGCAATATCATTTATTATCCTTAACACTTGTCCTGTTGTTTCAGAATCTAAAGCACCTGTTGGCTCATCAGCTAATATTATATCTGGATCATTAATTAAAGCTCTTGCGATTGCAACCCTTTGCCTTTGCCCACCTGATAATTGATTAGGTTTTTTATGTATGTGCTTTTCTAAACCTACTTGCTTTAAAGCTTCTGTTGCCTTTAATATACGCTCTTCCTTATTAATATTAGATAATGTTAATGCTATAGTTACATTATCTAATATAGATAAATGAGGTATTAAATTACAGCTTTGAAATACAAAGCCTATATTATTTTTTCTATAATTATCTAATTCCTTTTCTGAAAAATCACCTATATTTTTTCCTTCAAGCAATAAGCTTCCCTCAAACTGAGAATCTAATCCCCCAATTAAATTCATAAGGGTAGATTTACCACTACCTGATTCTCCTATGATAGATACTAGCTCCCCCCTATTAAATGATATATTAATATCCTTTAATACTTGGAAGCTTTGGTTGCTGCTTATTTTGTAACTTTTATTAATCTGTTTTAGTTGTAATAACTCCATATAATATCTCCCATCCCTCTTTAGTTTTAAACTCTTTTTGCTTTTATCAATATGTTATATGAGAACTTGCCATTATCCAAATTAACTTTTTGTTAATGACAAGTTTATATTTTTATTATTCTACCTTATCAATTGGCTTTATTACTTTAGTTAATATTTTATAAAGACCATTTCCATATATCTTTTTTAAAGGACTAACCTTTGCCCCTGGAAAATAAGCTTTATCTAATAAATCTTTTTCTTCCCAATATTTTTTATCTAAAGGAAATACATTAGTAGCTAGTGCTCTTTGTATGCTATAGGTATATACTTCCTTAAAGCTTGGTGAGTATCCCTTACCATTTGAATCAATAAGCTTAATAAATCTTGCTAATTCCTTTTCCTCAATAGGTTTATTAAAGGTTCTACCATTTCTTGAAACAGTACCACCTAATGCAACGCCCCATTGTGTCATAACTTCTTTAATAGAATTTAATGTATTTTCTATACCTGAGCCTTGTGTATTTGCAAGAAGTAAGGTAGGCTTTTGATAAACTTCACTTCTATGAAACCAGCTACATGTTCTATCAATAAATGTCTTTAATATTCCACTCATATTATTTAAGTAAACTGGAGTTCCTATAACTAATCCATCACAGTTAATTATTTTTTCTATTATTAAGTTTACCTCATCCTTTACAAAGCATTTAGACTTTAAAACACATACTTCACAGCCCTTACAAAAGTCAATTTTATAATCATTAAGGTTAATAAGCTCAGTTTCATATCCATTGCTTTGTAATATACTTTGAACTGATTTTAAAAGTTTATATGTATTTTTCTTTCTATTACTTGAATTAATTAATAATATCTTTTTCATAATTTCCCCCATAAATTACACATAGTTAATAGACTTCATTTTTGTTACACTTGTTCCGTATTAATTGATATTATATAATTTACTCATATAATTCACAATAATTTATAGAGATGTGGTACAGGAGGTATTAAAATGTATCATAAAAAAAATGATAAGCGGTCAAATCAATCTAGCCAATGGATATATGAAGCATTGAAAGAATTAATGAAGGTTAATGATTACTCTAAAATATCTGTTACAAATATAGTAAATGAAGCCAATATTGGCAGAACTACTTTTTATAGAAATTTTGAAACTATAGATGATGTATTGCAAATGAAATGTGATGAAAAGTTTTTTGAATTTCGTAATTACTGCATTGATTATTATAAATTAAATGAGTCTGAAGATAAGTCATTTTTAAAGCCATTTCTTACTTATTGGTATGATAACTCAGAAATTATTGAGTTACTAATTAAGGCTAAGCGTGAAAGCATTATAAAAGATAATTTAAGAAAAGAAATTGACTTTTTTATATCCTCATCATCTATAACTGATCATAAGGTTATTACATCTTATATTAATTATTTTATAGAAATGAGAGTATCTAATTGTATAAGTATATTAACTGAGTGGATTAAAAACGGTAAAAATATACCACCTGAAAAATTAGCTCAAATTATTTCTGCTCAAACAA
>NZ_JBOFYU010000047.1:0-6371 GCF_051654825.1 Clostridium sp. | reverse complement strand
ATTTATCTATACCCTCCCTTGCTGCCTTTTCTGTAAAGATATATGCTCTATTTTGAGAGTAGTTTAACTCATAACTTGAAGCTAAGTTTACATCCTTTAGTGCTTCAAGTGCTGTTTTTCCTATTCCTTTATATATTATCCTTCTTCCCTTATCTGAACTTTCATTAGTACTTCTATAGGGTTTTACACAATCTAAATATACAATTACATTTCCAAAATCATCAGTATCAAATATAATACTTGTAGTAAAGGTTACCTTATTTATATCTTGATAATTAAAGCATCCACAAAGAAGTATAGGAAATAAAAGAATTATTAAACATTTACTTAGCTTTTTTATCTTCATCTACCTTACCTCTTCCTATAACATTTTCTGATATTCTATTTAAGTCGCCCCTTAAAATAACATCTTTAAATTTATATTCACTTATACTTCCAACTGGGAATAAAAATGGATATCCCACTGTTTCTAATTCTGATAATTGTATTAATAATATTGATGTTCCACATAAAAATCCTGGCACTCCAAATAACGCAGAAAATACTACTATTGCAAGTGCCCAAAATGATACTGCTCCATATAACTTAGGAATTAAGAAATATGATAAAGTACTTAAAGCAACTATTATAATAGTAATTCTTGATGCTATACCAGCTCCTACAGCAGCTTCACCTAATATAAGTCCTGATACTATTCCCATAGCTCCACCAATTGGCTGAGGAAGCCTTAATCCTGCCTCCTTTATAAATTGGAATGCAAGCATCATTATTATAACTTCTAAAAATGTTGGAAAAGGTACTCCTGCCCGTGACACTGCAAGCCTAAATATAAATACTGAGGGAAGCATTGAATAATGATAAGTTATTACTGCTACATAAAGCCCTGGCAATAAAGCAGCTACAAAAAATGCAAGCCACCTTAATATACGATTAAAATTTGTATAATATTTATTTAAATAATAATCATCTGGCATTTGGAAGTTTTCTAAGAAGAAGTATGGAACTGTAATTACAAATGGTGTTCCATCTACAATGACAGCAACTCTTCCCTCTAAAAGCTTAGCGCTTACTTCATCTGGCTTTTCTGTATATCCTACTGTATCAAAAAAGCTTTTTTTCTTTTTTAATGCTGCCTCTACATAATTAGTATCTAATATAAATCTAATATCTAAATTTTTAACCTTTTCTTTTATTTCATCTATTAGACCTTGTGGTGCAACATCCTTTATATAAGCTACAGATACTGAAGTTTGTGTTTTTTCTCCTACTACCAATACTTCAAATTTTAAATCAGGATTTTTTATCCTTCTTCTAATAAGAGCTACATTGTTTACTATTAATTCATTAAAGCCTTCCCTTGGTCCCTTTAAGACAGATTCAGTTTGAGGTGTTCCTACGCCCCTTACTGGGAATCCTTTTGTTTCAACATAAACTATTTCTGTTATTGCTTCAAATAAAATTATAGGGTCTCCTGATAATACATGCATTATAGCATCATCTTTATCTTTTGCTATCCCTGTTGCATTAATATCAAGAACATCATTTATAATATCTTCTGCTGTTTTAATATTACCCTTTTCATTATGAAGACGTCCAAATCCTCTTAAAGGTAGTACAACATTATCACTTATTGATTCAGCATTACATAAGTCATCAATAAATACTATTGTTGCCTTTCCTAAAACAGTTTCTAATTCCCTGTATTTTACGTCAAAGGAATCTTTTAATTTCTCTTTTACATATTCTAAATTATTCATTCACATCACCTAAACGTATTATTTGTATTATTAGTGTTTAATATTCATTTTTTTGCTAATACTATTTCTATAATAAAAAACGAGGTGGGAGAATGAATAAAATATCAAGTAAACATTTTGTATTATTTATTATTGGTGTAGCCTTTATTTCTATAAAGACTTATCCATCACTCTTTATAGCCCTATGGGGAAGAGATACGTGGATTTGTAGCTTAATTGCATCAATTATTTTTATGGCATATGCTATTTATTTAATTTATATTTGCGTTAAAACAAATACCTTCAATATAAACAAAATATTTAAAGAAGCATTAAGTCCTTTTATAGGAAATATTTTTTTGTTTATATTTATTTTAACATTATTTTTAACAGCTTTAGAATGTGCATCAGTAGAAGCTAATGCATTACATTCTACTATTTTTCTTGATACGCCAGTATGGTATGCATTAATCTTCTTTTTACTACCATCTGCATTTATATTAAATAAAAGCTTACGTACTACTCTTATTTTTATATTAATATCTGTAAGTACATTAATAATAAATGCAATACTATTTACGGCTTTAACTCAAAGCTATAAAAATATGAATTATGTTTTACCCTTTATGGGAAATGGATTAAATAAGGAATTTTTTAATACTATATTATTTATCTTAGGATCCCTTTCTTCCTTTGCTATTTCACTTCCTTATTTAAAGTTTTTAACTATAAAAGATCATATTAAAAAGCATAGCCTTTATGGTGTCCTTATTGTCTCTGCTATAGTTGTTATATCAACTTTAGGTATGATTACAGCCTTTGGCCCTTTAAGAGCATCAAATATCTTTTATCCTGAATTAGTTTTAGGTCAAAGAATTGAATTAGCAGGATTTATTGAATTTGGAGAAATATTTTTTATTATCCAAACAGTAATAGGACTATTTGTTAAGTATATATTAGCTTCCTACGGAATAATAATAATATGCGAGAAATTCATGAAGAAAAGAAAGATTTTTGTACTTTTTTATACAATAATAGTTTTTGTATTATCAAATTTTATTGGAAGAAACAATTTAACATTATTTAATTTGCTAAAATACTATCAAATAATACTATTAATTGTATTTGGAGCAATTCCATTAATAGTATTTACAATATACCTTGTTAGATATAAAGGAAATGTAAAGAAAATGTCTCAATAAAAGCAAATTTTCTAAAAAATTAAAATAATTTGTTAATTCCTATTGCAAATGATATTTTTTATGTTATAATAGAATTGAAATTTAATTTTAGATAGGTAGTTTCTATGATAATATTCCCTTTCCCTTAACATTCATAAGGACCTAAGGCCAGAAAATTATCAAGATCATCCCTATGAATTTAAGGAGGACTTTAAAATGGAAGATAAGAAAATAATTTGTAAAGATTGCGGTAAGGAATTCGTATTCACAGTTGGTGAGCAAGAGTTCTACAAAGAAAAAGGATTCGATAACGAACCTGTAAGATGCATCGATTGCAGAAGAGCTAGAAAAGCACAAAATAACAGAAGATAGTTCTGTTTTACTAAAAGACTAACCTTTTTGGTTAGTCTTTTTTTATTATATTAGTTTTATAAAATTTTGATTATTTCAAAATTTTATTTGAATAATTCCAACACTTTAGAAACTAATTTTTTACCCCATTTATACATTAGGTCCAATTTTACTAATAATAATCTATTTAATGTATATTTGTCCTATTTTCTTCACATACTAAATTAAGTAAAACATTGTTTATAAATATAGGAGGAATTTTAATGAATTTAACTAAATTAATACCTAGCTTTTTAGTAGTTACGTTATTAATAACATTATTATTTAAATTTAACTTAGTTGCATTAAATATTATTATTGTCTTTTCATTACTACTAATTATTATAGATATATTTAAGGAGCACCAATCACAGCATTAGCTAAAGTGATTAAAATATTTAAAGGATTGCTATATCATTATAGTAATCCTTTTTTATTCCCCCAAATGCTTTAAAATACCCTATACAATATTACATTTAGTTGACATAAAAATTGGGAAAAACTATAATTAATATATACTTTTATAGTTAAAGATTTTTTATTATGCTATTTGATGCACAGATGAAAGGAGTGCTTGACTTTGGAAAATAATATAGAAAAAAGAAAGGTTATTTTTAGCGGAATAAAACCTTCTGGTGATTTGACTCTAGGAAATTACTTAGGAGCTATAAAAAACTGGGTAGCTCTTCAAGATGAATATGATTGCTTCTTTTGCGTAGTTGACTTACATGCAATTACTGTAAAGCAAGAACCTAAGGATTTAAGAAAAAGAACTTTAGAAATTTTAGCAATATATATAGCTTCAGGAATAGTACCTGAAAAGAATACTTTATTTATTCAATCTCACGTTCCTGCTCACAGCGAATGTTCATGGTTATTAACATGTAACTCATATATGGGTGAGCTTGGAAGAATGACTCAATACAAAGATAAGTCACAAAAAATGGGTGATTCTATAGGGGCTGGGCTATTTAACTACCCTGTTTTAATGGCTGCTGATATATTACTTTACAATGCTGACTTAGTTCCTGTTGGAGTTGACCAAAAACAACATTTAGAATTAGCTAGAGATATCGGTAATAGATTTAACAATACTTATAGTGATACATTTGTTATTCCAGAACCTTATATACCTAAGGCTGGAGCAAAAATAATGGACTTACAAGATCCATCTAAAAAGATGTCTAAATCAGAAGAAAATGCTAATTGCTATATCTTAATAATGGACCCACCAGAAGTTATAAGAAAGAAAATATCAAGAGCTGTTACTGATAGCTTAGGTATTGTTAACTACTGTGATGAACAACCTGGTGTTAAAAACTTAGTTAACATATTATGTGCAATTAATGGAACTACCCCTGAAGAAGTAGTTGAAAGCTATAAAGGAAAAGGATATGCAGACTTAAAGGCTGATGTTGCCGAAGCTATAATAGGTGAATTATCTCCTGTTCAAGAAAAAGTTAAAGAACTTCTTGGAAATAAAAAAGCATTAGAAGAAATTTATAAAGAAGGTGCAGGAAAAGCATCTTACACTGCAAATAAAGTTCTTAGAAAAATGCAAAAGAAAATAGGATTAATACCTAGATAATAGTGTACTTTTCATAAATATAACCTCACCTAGATTAACAAGGTGAGGTTATTTATTTAATAAAAACAGTTACTATACTAACTGTTAAATTTAACACTTAACACAATTCTATATAACAGAGTTTTTAGACATAAAAAATACGGCTAAATCAGCCGTATTTTTTTATTTTGTAAGGAATCTATATTATGAATAACTTATTGACTATTAATTGAAATTATCAAGAAACGTTAATACGTAATTTTTCACTTTTCTCTATTTGTATAATATTGAAACTTCTGTTTCTTTATCAAATAAGTGGATAGCTTTTGTATCCATAGCAAATTTACCCTTATTTCCTGATTTTAATTTAGTATTTCCATTAACTCTTACTGTCATTGGAACACCTTCTTTGTTTAAGTATATATAACTTTCTGCTCCCATTAACTCTGTAACTTCAACATTAGCAGTTAATGTTGATTTAGGGTTAGCTATTATGAAGCTTTCATCATCATACATATCTTCTGGTCTAATACCTAAAACTACTTCTTTTCCTATATAACCTTTCTTCTTAAGAACTTCAGCCTTGTCCTTTGGAATCTCAATGCTTTCATCAGCAAATTTAATTAATGTAGCTCCACCTTCTTCTTTAACAGTTCCTGTTATAAAGTTCATTTGTGGACTTCCTATAAATCCTGCAACAAACATATTAATTGGATTGTTGTATATTACTTGTGGTGTATCTACTTGTTGTACTATACCACTCTTCATTACAACTATTCTTGTTCCCATTGTCATTGCTTCTGTTTGGTCATGTGTTACATATATAAATGTAGTTTGTAATTTCTTGTGTAACTTAGCTATTTCTGTTCTCATTTGAACTCTTAGCTTAGCATCTAAGTTTGATAAAGGCTCATCCATTAAGAATACTTTTGGCTTTCTAACTATAGCTCTTCCTAAAGCAACTCTTTGTCTTTGTCCTCCTGATAAAGCCTTTGGCTTTCTATCTAATAAATGTTCTATATCAAGAATCTTTGCAGCTTCCTTAACTTTAGCATCTATTTCAGTCTTTGGTACCTTTCTTAGCTTTAATCCAAATGCCATATTTTCATAAACTGTCATATGTGGATATAATGCATAGTTTTGGAATACCATAGCTATATCTCTATCTGTTGGTGAAACATCATTAACTAACTTACCATCTATTAATAATTCTCCACTTGTTATTTCTTCTAATCCCGCTATCATTCTTAAAGTTGTTGATTTACCACATCCTGATCCACCAACTAATACTATAAATTCTTTATCTTCAATTTCTAAGTTAAAATCCTTAACTACCTTTACATCTCCTGGATAAACTTTAACTATATGTTTTAATGATAAACTTGCCATTTATTTTTCCCCCTTAATTTATATCAACTTTTAAAATCTCTTATCTTTACTATAATCATATTGTAATTGTTTTCTGAAATTAAATCTATTAACATAATTCATAAAATT
>NZ_JBOFYU010000046.1:0-7399 GCF_051654825.1 Clostridium sp. | reverse complement strand
AAAAATGGTAATAAGAATAATGATCCTGGGAAGAATCCAAATCTTCTACAACAACAGCCTCTACAGCAGCACCTTCTACAACAACATCTTCTTGACATATAATTGCCCCCTATCATTAGTTTTATATTATATACTATTCAGAATGTTTCATTATGTTTCATAGATTATGTTAACTTTTTATTTAAATTTGAAATATAAAAACAAATCTAACTTATATTAAAACACTACACTTTTGGTGTAAATCTATTATTAATTGTGAGATAATAAATTTAAATAATATCATAAGAAAGGTGACTTATATGACTAAAACTGAAAAATTATCTGAAATAATTAAAAATAGTAATAATATCGTGTTTTTCGGCGGAGCTGGAGTAAGTACAGCCTCTGGAATACCTGATTTTAGAAGCTCCAATGGATTATTTAATGAAAAGCTAAATATAACCTTTACTCCTGAACAATTAGTTTCACATACTTTTTATATGAGATATCCAAAGGAATTCTTTAATTTTTATAAATCTAAATTAATTTATCCACAGGCACAGCCAAATAATGCACACATTTCGCTAGCTAAGCTTGAAAAGCTGGGGAAAATTAAAGCTATAATTACACAAAACATTGATGGACTTCATCAAGCGGCTGGCTCTAAAAATGTATTTGAACTTCATGGCTCTGTTCATAGAAATTATTGTGTTAATTGTAATGAGTTTTACGATGTTGACTTTATACTTAACTCAAAGGAAATACCTACTTGTACTAAATGTGGTGGAAGAGTTAAACCTGATGTAGTTCTTTATGAAGAAGGCTTAGATGATGATGTTATTAGAGGCTCAATAGATGCTATTTCTAAAGCAGATACATTAATAATAGGTGGAACATCTCTTGTTGTTTATCCTGCTGCTGGTCTTATAAATTACTTTAAAGGAAAAAATCTTATTTTAATAAATAAAAGTTCTACTTCTGCTGATAGTAAAGCTACTTTAATAATAAATGATGATATTGATTTAGTTTTAGGTAACTCAATTTAAATATTTTAGGCTATCTTAAAAGTATTTTAACTATAAAAATCCTTTTAGATAGCCTAATTTTTTAATAGCTTTACTTCTTTATGTACTGAAATAAAAACTTATATTCTTATAAATTTTTATTTGTATTTTCAATAACCTTTATTGTTGTTGATATAGTTGAGTAAGCTCCACCCTTATCGTAAACTCCATATTTAATGCTATATTCTCCAGCCTTAGTTACATTTACTTTATTTATTAAAACATGCTCTAATTTAGGTTTAATTACTCCATCTTCTGCATCTGTTATTTTTACAATATCTAATGGATTGAATTTATCTCCCACCTTAATTGTAGTTTTGTTTTCATCAATCTCTATTACAGGTTTAGAATTTGGTGGCCTCTTCAATACTTCTACAGTACAAGTTCTAGATGTTCTTCCTCCGTCACTATCTATGACCTCATATTTTAATCCATATGTTCCAACCTTAGCTATATTAACATTGTTATACATAACTGTAACCTTATCAGAAATATCTCCATCCTCTGCATCATAAGCTGCTGCATAAGTTAGTGGATTAAAACTTTCATTAGCATAAATTGTTATATACGTTGATGTTGTAATTCTTGGTAAAGTGTTTATCTTCTTAGTATCTATTACATTTATATCAAACCTTACCTTCATTACATTATTACCAACTTGTATACTTGCCTCTCCATATGTAGCTCCAACCTTTTTTGCTGAAATATTGTTATTTGAATCTACTGTGGCTATTGAATTATCTCCAATAATAGTAGAATAACTAATATTTGTACCAGTACCATTAGTAATTATAGGAGCATTAGCTTTATTTACTTCTGATAAATCTAATATAATATCTCCTGATTTTTTGTATCCTATAACATTAGATAACTCTCTATTTTGTTGGCCTTTAGATTGTCCTGTTTTATCTACATCAAAAGCACAATTTATTAATTCATTAAACTTTGTAGGACTCATTATAAACTCTCCACCAATTAATGCTCCTGATGAAGTTTGTCCATTTTCCACTCTTCCATTAGCATAACTATAACTAATTTTTGAGTTTTGGTTTAATCCAACTAAACCTCCAGTATTATGCCCACTTAAAACAGCTGCGCTACTATAGCTATGCTCTATTGTTGATCCATCTATAGCTGTTCCTACAAGCCCCCCTACACCTTGATATTTCCATGATGTTATTGTTCCTCTTACAGTTCCAGACGTAATTCCAACATTAGATATTTTTCCTGAATGAGTTCCTGCTATAACACCAGCATGTCCCTCTACCATATTAAATACATTTATATTTTCAATAAGCAAATTAGATACTGTTCCATTAGTATCAATACTATCAAAAATCCCTGAACCATTTGATATATTTATATTTTTTATAGTATTTCCATTTCCATCATAATTTCCTTTAAAATTAGGAATACTTTTAAAATCAACTCCATTAAAATCAATGTCATTTATTTGCTTAAAGTATTTATCTAGATTTCCCTCTATTATTTTAAAATCTTCAGCCTTAGAAATTATATATGGATCTTCCTTACTTCCTACTCCCATAATGCTAGGGAGTAAAACTTCAAAGGTAATTGTATCTGGTGTAGAGTTTTTTACTTCTACCTTTATTCCACTATTTTCTCCATTACTAAAATATATAGAGTTTGAATCCCATAACCCATTTGATTCATCTAATGTTTTACCATATGTATTACCTTGATTTGCAAATACTACAGCATCAGTAAGTATTCCATTTCCTTGGTTTAGCTTATCATTATCTCCTGGTCTAAATACATAAAGATAATCTAAACTTCCATCAGCTATACCATTTATATTTCCACTACTAATATTAGAATTTACACGATATATTATTAATCCATCACTTCTACCTACTTGTAATGTTGGATTATCAACTGGTTTTTCATAAAATTCTATTACAAAGTATTCATCAGATTTTAATGGGGAATAGACCTTGATAGATGTTTTTTCATTTTCTCTAGCATACTTAGGTCTTTCTAATGTTATAGTTTTTTTACTAACTACTTTTTCAATAGCCTCTCCCCACCTAAGCCAATCTCTTTGCAAAATACTTAAAACTTCTTGTGGAATATATCCACTAGTATCAGCCATTAAGTCATAAAATCCAATAGGCTGTCCATTTCCATTACCTCTATATAAATCAGGTAATCCCAATGTATGCATATATTCATGATGTATTACTCCATAACTTGCTCTATTAGCCCATAAAGTTCCTGTTGATTCACTATATGAAAATGGTCCTCCAGGTGATTTAGGATCCTTTACTGATATTAAGTTATAGGAATCCAACCTCTTTCCATGAATAGTTGTACTAGAGTAACCATTAGTTTTATGTGACCATAATAAATCTCCCCAAGCAACGTCTGAACTTGATAATGGTGATTCAACAAAAAAACTTATAGCATCAATTATTCCATCATTTCCTGAATCAATACTTTCAGGTGAAAGACTTGCTTCAACCGAATCCTTTATTGCAGCCATTGCTTCATTTATTAATTCTCTTTCACGAGTCCTTTGATCTGCTGTAGTAGAGTATCCATTAGGATTTGTTGATGATTTTTTTACATAATAACTTCTTGGTTTACTTGATATATATGATTTAACTTCATTATTTATATCTTTTGGAAAAAAACTAGCTGTTAAATTAAGCTTTCCATAGCTAGCTTTATTTAAATAATCTTTTAAAGATATAATAGGAATAATTTTATTTCCTATACTTATTTGACTTCCTCCGCTATTCATCACCTTATCAGCTATAGCCAGTGAATTCTTATCATCTAAGGAAATAGTAGTTTGATCTGGAAATTCAATAAACACTGAAATATAAGATAATTCCTGTACTGATTTTTCCTTTGTATTTAAAATCACTTGTGGTTCATTATCTACAATCTCTTCTCCATATAATTCATTGTAATTTGGTAAATGACTTGTACTTTCCTCCAACTCTTCAATAGATTCTTCATTATTGGCTATTGCATAAACTGGTATTGAAAAGTGACTTGAAAATAACATTACGGATAAAATACTTGCTAATATTTTATTTTTCATAAAGCTTGCCCCCTTTTATAATTACAATTTATTATTTACTAATAAACTTTATTATTATATTTTAATGTAATTATATAAGGTATTAACTGTAGTTTCTAGTGTTATTGATATATATTTTCATCTTTATAAATCTGTTAAAAATTATTTTTATATGTTTTTAGTATTTTTTTATATTTTATATATAAAAAAAGGATTATGTATCTTTTTTATACATAATCCTTCTATCTTTTAAACTTCTTCTACTAATTTTTCAAGGTCTTCTATTATTACCTTTACTATATCTAATTTGCCTTGAGCGTAATCTTTTTCTTGTAACCACTCTAAACCCATATTTAAGCATTTTTCAGTTTCTCTATATTCATCTATAAGCTTTATTAATTTATCTTTCATAATTCTCTCCCCCATTTATTCAACTGTAACAGATTTTGCAAGATTACGTGGCTTATCTACATCGCAACCTTTTTGCTTTGCAATATAATATGCAATTAATTGTAATGGAACTACGGCTAATACTGCTGATAATAAAGGATGAGTTTTAGGAATATATATTACTTCTTTTCCCACCTTTTCAGCCTCTTTATCACCTTCATTTGCTATTACAAAAACTTCTGCTCCTCTTGTAATAACTTCTCTTATATTGCTTATCATCTTATCCTTTAATCTATCTTCTGTTAATAATGCTATAATAGGAGTTTCCTTTTCTATTAATGCAATTGGTCCATGCTTTAATTCTCCTCCAGCATATGCTTCTGAATGAATATATGATATTTCCTTTAGCTTTAAAGACCCTTCTAAAGCAACTGCATAATCTACTCCTCTACCTAAAAAGAATAAGTCTTTATGAGCATAATTTTTTGATGCAAATTTCTGTAGCTCATCTTTACTTTTAATTATCTTTTCTACCTTTTCTGGTAGTGATAATAATTCTGACTTTAATTCTTCTGCTTGTCCATTATCTAAAGTTCCCTTTGTCTCTCCTAAATAAATTGCTAATATATACATTGCAATTAATTGAGTTTCATAAGCCTTTGTTGACGCTACTGCTATTTCTGGCCCTGCCCAAGTATATAATACATGATGTGCCTCTCTAGATACTGAGCTACCAACTACATTAGTAACTGCTAGAACCTTAGCCCCTAATTTTTTTGCATCTCTTAATACAGCTAATGTATCTGCTGTTTCCCCTGATTGGCTTACTACTATTAATAATGACTTTTCTGTTATTAAAGGTTCTCTATATCTAAACTCTGATGCTATATCTACTTCTACAGGTATCTTAGCTATTTTTTCTATTGCTGTTTTACCTACTAACCCTGCATGATAAGCTGTCCCGCATGCAACTATAAATATTCTATCAAAATTCTCTAACTCTTCTTTTGTTATATTTATATTATCTAACACTACTTTTTCATTAATATGAACACGTGATGTTAAAGTGTCTTTTATTGCTTTTGGTTGCTCATGGATTTCCTTAAGCATAAAGTCTTCATATCCACCTTTTTCAGCTGCATCTACATCCCATGTAACATGATATATTTCTTTTTTCACTTCTTCTCTATCTTCAGTTTTAATTTCTATTCCATTCTTGTCTATTACTACAAACTCTTTATCTTCTAATAAATATACATCTCTTGTATATGATAAAACTGCTGGAATGTCTGATGCTATAAAATACTCATCCTTTCCGATACCAACAATTAAAGGGCTATCCTTTCTAACTGCAACAAGCTTGTCTGGTTCATTTTTACAAACTACTCCAATTGCATAGCTTCCTTCCATCTTAGATGTAGCCTTTATTACAGCTTCAAGTAAATCTCCCCTATAGTAATAATCTATTAAATTAGGAATAACTTCAGTATCTGTTTCTGAATCAAACTCATATCCCTTTGATCCTAGCCATTCTCTTAGCTTTATATAATTTTCTATTATTCCATTGTGAACTACACTTATAGTTACATTTCCATTACTATGAGGATGTGAATTTATATCTGAAGGCTCACCATGAGTTGCCCATCTAGTATGACCAATTCCTATTTTTCCTTTTAAAGGGTCACTTTTTAAGTTTTCTGCTAAATTTTTAAGTCTTCCTTTAAATTTTTTTACCTTTATATCATTGTTTTCTATAATTGCAACTCCTGCTGAATCATATCCTCTATATTCTAATTTTGATAATCCATCTATTAAAATTTGAGATGCCTCATTTTTTCCTACATATCCAACTATTCCGCACATAAATATCTTCCTTCCTTTTCTTTTCTAAATGTTTTTTTATTACTTGTGTTTTTTATAAAAGAGAGCCTTGCTATAAACGAATCCTTCTGAACTCTCTCTACTGAAGGTTTTAACACCAGACTAATATTGTAATGTAAGTCACCTTACATCTTTGTTAGTCGTTAACGGTAGTGTGCAAATACCGTGGGGCACCCGCCGAAGTTTCGATACTCCCCAACCTCGTCAACTTAAGTGAGCTTCTAAATCTTTGATTTAGCTAAGCGAATTTACTCAGCTGTAAGCTGAGTTTCCTTTTCTCTTCTAAATCTTTGATTTACTAAACGAACTTACTCAGCTTCAAGCTGAGTTTTCTCACACCTAAGTCCTGGCGCTTTTTAATTCTAATCTTAACTTTTTATCACTTCCATTCTTTTTTATTAATAATATATACTATGCAAATTTGTTTAAATGATACACTAATTTTATCATCTTTTTTATTAAATTCAAGTGTTTTTATTTAAATTTAATCATATTTCACTATTTAATTTAATTATTTCTATATCTCTCTAGTTTTCTCTCGTTTACTTCTGATAACAACTATACATATAGAGGTCTAGACATATGTATACATTTTTCGCATAAAAAAAAGACTCATTTTTAAATGAGTCTTTAATAATTAGAATCTAGAAAATTCAAATGTATATTTTCTGATAATATAAAATTACCACAATGAGTATCATACGAACTAGATACATTGCTATCTCCGTAAATATTTATACTATTAATAATACACTCTTCATATCTATTATTTTTACAATTTGTAGCTTTGCATATTAACCTTGTATTTTCACTAGTTGATATTACATTATCAATAGCGTTTTTTCTTTTTTCAAAAGAATTACAATGTGTAGTTCTACACTGTGAAGCTAATTCATTTCCTATAATTGTACAACTATTTACACATTTATTATTTTTATTAAATATACAATAGCTTACATTACAATTTAAGAAAGTCATATTAAGTTATTTACAACAGAAGCTTGAGCAACAAGTTTCATCTGATGTACATGCTGAA
>NZ_JBOFYU010000045.1:0-3305 GCF_051654825.1 Clostridium sp. | reverse complement strand
TAATCTAAATTATTAGGATTAGGCATATCCGTTAATCCATCTTCCTTTTTTATATGGCTTATGGCATCTACCCTAAATCCATCAACACCTTTATCAAGCCACCAATTTATCATTTTATAAACTTCTTTTCTTACATCTTCATTCTCCCAATTTAAGTCTGGTTGCCTTTTCGTAAATAAATGTAAGAAATATTCTTCTGTATCTTTATCATACTGCCAAGCTGATCCCTTAAAAATACTTTCCCAATTGTTCGGTTCAGCTCCATTATTACCTTCTCTCCATATATACCAATCTCTTTTTGGATTATCTTTTGATGATTTAGATTCAACAAACCACTTATGTTCATCACTTGTGTGATTAACAACTAAATCAATTATTAGTTTCATTTCCCTCTTATGAACTTCTTCTAAAAGATTATCAAAATCTTTCATTGTTCCAAAATCATCCATTATATCTTGATAATCACTTATGTCATACCCATTATCATCATTAGGTGACTTATACATAGGGCAAATCCATAATACATTTACTCCTAAACCCTTTAAATAATCTAACTTCGAAATAATTCCATTTAAATCGCCTATTCCATCATTATTAGAGTCATTAAAACTTCTAGGATATACTTGATATCCTACTGCTTCTTTCCACCACTTTTGCTTCATATTAATCCTCCATTATACATCACCATTGTGCAACCGTTTGCGTAATTGCTTAAAAGATATGTACAGCTTTTAACTGTACATTCTATATATTATTTACTTTCTAATATTGCTAAAGCTGCTGCTCCTAGCACTCCAGCTTTTCCTCCTAGCATTGCTTTTTCAATTTTTACATGCTCTGCAATTGTTTTTAAACATCTATTGTCAATTTCTTCTCTTACTTTATCAAAAACAATTTTTCCACCATTACTTACTCCACCACCGATTACTATCACATCGGGATCAAATATATTTGAAATATTAGCAGCTGTAATTCCTAAGTATGATAAAGCATTATCTAGTATTTCCTTTGCTACTCTATCTCCTTTTTCGGCTTCTACAAAAACTTCTTGAGCTGTTACTTTTTCATAATTTTTAAGTGAAGTTTCAACATTGCTAGCTACAGCTTCTCTAGCTCTCTTCATTATTGAAGTCCCTGACGCTAGTGCTTCTGCACATCCAGTATTTCCACATCCACATCTTGGGCCTCCAACCATTACTGTTGTATGACCTATTTCTAGTGCATTAGCTGTACTTCCTCTAAATAATTGTTTATTTAAAATTGCTCCTCCGCCAATACCCGTGCTTGCAGTAATAAATATCATATTATTAGTTCCTTTTCCTGCACCAAACATAAACTCTGCTAATGTTGCTACATTTGCATCATTATCTAAATAAGTTGGAAGCTTAAACATATCTTTTATAGGTTGTACAATATTAAAGTTTTCAAATGGTAAGTTTGAACTACATACAATTATTCCATTTGCAACATCTAATGGTCCCGGTGAACCTACTCCAATAGCTCCTACTTCTTGAATATCTGTTCCAGCTAAAACATGATCTATTGAATTTAATATTTTTTCTAATACAGCTTGTCCGCCTTTTTCAGCTTCTGTTTTTACTGTAATTTCTTTTTTTATAGTTCCTTCTAAATCAACTAATGCTGTGTATATCTTAGTTCCGCCTAAGTCAACACCTACTACATATTTCTTATTCATGTACACCCTCCAAATATTTTAATAATAAGCTTATAATTTTTATCTCTCGTATTTCTTGAATTTAGTATATCATTTACAGAAATTGTTTACAAGAAATAAAAAGTTCATTTTAAGTCAAATTTACTAATTATTTTGATTTATCATTATCATACTACTTAAACATCTTTAATTCTTGTGCAACCGATTGCACTAATTAAATAGATAAGCATTTCTGCTTATCTATTTAAAAATGAATCTCTTTCTATCAATTCAGTATCAATTATATAGTATTTTTTTTCTTGCTCTCTATCTTCCAATTTATTAATTAATAGCTTAGTTGCATAATATCCTAACTGTTCCGAATTTATATCAACGGATGTCAATGATGGAGTTTGATATTGGGCTAATGGTGTATTATTAAAACCAGCTAAAGCTATATCTCCTAGATTCATTTCATTTAAAAATCTTTGAACTCCAAATGCTAAAAGATCATCTGTTGTAGCTATTGCAGTTAACTTATTCTCTTTTAATATTTCCCTTGCTGCTATATAGCCTTCACTTTCAGTAAAATCCTTCATTTCCAAAATTAATTTATCATTAAAATCTAGTCCTCTACTTAGCAAAGCCTGCTTATATCCATTAAATCTATCTTTAGATACATTTAAATGTCCTTTTCCACCAATGAATCCAATTTCCCTATGTCCCATATCAATAAATCTTTGAACCAAGTTATACATAGCTTGAAAGTTATCATTATCTACCCAAAGTGTATCTCCTATATTTTCAGGTCTTCCTATAACTACAAATGGAAATTTCATTTTAGTTAAATTATTTATGTAATCATCATTATCTTTAACATTTAATAAGCATATCCCATCAACAAGCTTACTATCTGTAAATTTTTTTATCCAAGCCTCTTCTTCATTATCCTTTTCTTTAAATGCATACATAATATAATAATTTTCTTTTTGTGCGCATACACTTATTCCCTTCATTGCTTGAACAAAAAAAGGATTTGAAAATATATCTTCTGCTTCTTCTGGTAATACTACTGCTAATATTCTTGTTCTTTTATTAGCCAATCCTCTTGCTATTACATTCGGTGTATAATTAAGTTTCTTTATTGCTTCATGCACTCTCGCTTTTGTTTCTTCACTTATTCTTTGACTACCAGATAATACTCTAGATACTGTTGAAGTAGCTACATTAGCTTCTTTTGCTACATCTTTTATTGTTACCTTCATAAAATTACCCCTCAGTTCTTAACATCTTATTATAATATTACCTAATATACTCTATTTTAATATAAAAAAAACATCTAACTTTCGTTAGATGTTTTGGCGGAGAAACCGGGATTTGAACCCGGGCGCCAGTTGCCCGACCTACGCCCTTAGCAGGGGCGCCTCTTCAGCCACTTGAGTATTTCTCCATGTGCCCTACGTTTATATTAAATATAAAACTGGCGGAAAGACAGGGATTCGAACCCTGGGTACCCGTAAAGGTACGCCGGTTTTCAAGACCGGTGCCTTAAACCAACTCGACCATCTTTCCATACTTCGTCTCTCGACAAGTATTATTATATCAACTAGTTATTTTTATGTCAACCTATTTTTTAACTTTTTTGATATAT
>NZ_JBOFYU010000044.1:0-3179 GCF_051654825.1 Clostridium sp. | reverse complement strand
ATTCTCATTTTACTATATTAATTAATCAATATTTGTTGAAATACTTATCTCTTTTTCAACATCTTTTATTACTTGCTTTGCTCTGTTACTTAATTTAAGTGCATCTTCCACTAAACTATTTATATTTATCAAAACCTCAAATGCCATATCGATCATATCTTCATTATAAAACCTATTTGCTGTAGGATATCTATACAATATAAAATTATTATCCAACAATCTTAAAGCATCATAGTTATCTTTACTTATTTCACTACCTAAATCTAATTTTATAGCATCATATATTGTACTTGTTTCATGAATCAATAGTTCTATTCCATACTGCTTTATTACAAAAGATTTTAATATTCTTTCAATAGCTCCATGTACCATTTCTAACTGCCTTGGATAGGAAACACCTACCGTATTTGCTAATATAGCGTCTCTTACCATTACATTTGAGTCTGCTTTCTAAAACTTATACACTTCTTTATTTATATTATTAGGTTTAAACTTTTTCAATTTTTTTGATTTATTAGTCCTACACTCTAATGTAAATCTCTCCATTAAATTATCCATTGCTAACCTCTTAAAAAATCAACTAAAACGTTATATCCACATTCTTTAGCATAATCTTCAATGTTTGTAAGTATTTCTCCCATTTCTTTTGCTTTTATATTTTCCTTAACAAAAACCTGAATAACATAATATCCATCAACTTCATTGTAATTAAACTTAGTAATCTTTTCTAAGATACTCTTCTCTAGTGTTGATTTAGTATTATTAATTATTTGGTTATATTGCTCCTTACTCATTAATAAACACACCTTTCTAAAATCTATATTCTTTAATATCAATGTTCTTCTTAAACTAACTATCCATATCTAACTTACTTTTTGATAATTCATAAAAATCATCACATTTTTTCTATAAACAATGTTCTTTTTCATTATACCATTAATTAAAATTGTATAAAAACCATTATCTTAAGGAGCAACAAAAGACTTATGTACTATAATGGCTTCGCTAATGATAGTTTTACAAAAAACCTTGGTTTTCAGCTACTTAATTAGACTTAATACCTTTATTTAGCTTGCAAAATTCAATGATATTGCAGGTTTGTTTGCCATGCAATAAAACATTCAAACTTATATAATTTTCAAAGAGAGAGCAATTCCATGAAAATCAAGCTATTTTTCATATCAGCTTAACAGATTCTAAAACTAAAGTATGTTTGATGATATTATGAACTAATTAAGAAAACTTGCTCTTTAAAAACAGAATAGTGCAGTATTTACAAAATATGCTATAATAAAATAATAATTGTATTATAGCGTGAAGTGTACAGGGGGAGGGATAACCCAATGATATCATGTCATAATTGTAATGCTACATTTAGTTTTTTCTCTAGATTAAAGTCAGTAAATAGCTTGATAATAAAATGTGATAAATGCGGAAGTATATATAAGATGAAATATGGAAGATTATTTATTTGCATCAATATATTCTTAATAATGGTATTTATACCTAAATTAAAAGTGGTTTTTCCAGAAGTTAGTTTATTAAACTCAGTATTGATTAGTATAAGTATTGCTATAATTTGGACTTGCATAGTTTCTTTTATATTGTCGTATTTTATTGAGTATGAAGAAATAGAGAAGAAAAGTTAGTTTGATAGAAAAGAATTACTCAAGAGATAAAAGAGGTTTTTAGAAAACTGATAGATTCACAATTTTAATATATTAGGAATAAAAGATTAAATTTTAAAAACACCGTATTATTCAAATGAATATGTGGTGTTTTTTTGTTTTGAATTCTTATATATTGTTAATTTATTACTTATTAGCTTTCTTTTTTTCTTACGTATGACTACAGATATGATTGCTAATACAATAATTAAAAAAGATATTAAAAATACTATATCAGAAATTTTGTACATTTGACTATAAAATACATCAGTAGAACCTTGCATCTCAAAGCACCTCATTTCTAAATTTTTTTATTCATAACAAAGTCACAATATGATACTATTATTACATTCTTTAAGGCAACGGAGACCCTACTACTGTATGTTTTCTTACTAAGTAATGGAATTCTTCTGTAGACTTCTCATCCAAAGGATTATCTTGAAGCTTATTTATTACAGGTATTAAAATCGTTAAATCATTTTCATTTAGTACATCCTCGATATTAGTTCTATTAGTCAAATTATCATTTAAAATCATTAGAGCACTACCTAAGAATTCATTTTTATTATAAAATGATGTCGACCTATATATAGAATAAGCTTGTCCTGTTGCTGAGGCTAATGCTGCCATATCTACAATCTCACTATGCCTGTTTTCTTCAATTGATTCTATAAATAAAGAAAGCATATTTAGTGTATATCTGAATTCCATGTCATTCGCTTCTATTAGCTTCTTATAATTAAATACATTAATAGACTGATAAAAAATTATTCCTATTAGTGATAATGTAACAATTGTATTTCTACGTTTTTTAGTTGTATTATTCATGGTTCCCCCTTGTGTAAAACTAACTTATGTTATGTTTTAAATAATAAGAATATAATTATAACATATTTTGTAAATAATATTTCTTAATTCAAATGTAATAGGATTAATAATTACTCATGTAATTGCAGCTATCACTGAAACAATTGCTAGTGGATTATTAAAATAGTGTTGAAATTAGCATAACATAATAGGATGTCCAAATGGACATCCTATTTTAATCTTAATAAATTAAGATTGTTCCTCTAAATCTACACGCCATATTGGAATTTAAAATCTGAAGATTTTTCTCATTATTTCTAGAAAAACCAAACTGTAGGAAGATAGAATAAATATGGTGCTGTAAATATAGCCAATGACAGAGCAATTTTTTTCTTCTGTTCATTGGACAAATTTAATTTCTTTAGACAAAACTTATAGTTGAATAAATAAATAAAAAATGCGGTTATTATCACGCATGCCGTTACCCATAATATGGAATAAATGCTTTCGAACGGATTATAACTAACAGCATTTGATATATTATGATACCACCATTTACCTAATTATGTTTCATAATTAAAATTAATTAGATTTGCCATGACCATTGATATTGTTCCAATAAAGTCAGCAATAAAGCCGAATATCCAAACTTTCAAAATTACAGATTTAGCATTTATCTTAATATCCTTTACCTTTAGATATTTC
>NZ_JBOFYU010000043.1:0-17607 GCF_051654825.1 Clostridium sp. | reverse complement strand
TTTTTCCATTATATACTCGTCATATCCTGAATCTTCATTTATCTGCTCTTTTACTATTTTAAAGCCTCTATTAATATAAAATTCTACTGATTTTTTATTATCCTTATATACCGCTAAGTTTAATTTTTTATATTTATCCATTGTATAGTCTATTAATGCTTTACCTATTCCACTACCTTGATATTGTGTAGCAACAAATAATGCGCCTATAAATTCATTATTTATTATACTTATAAAACCTTTTGTACCATCTTTATCATCATATACAAATGTTTCAGCCATTGGTATATATACATTCTTTACAGTATCATAACTATTTTCCCAATATTCTTTAGATATAAAATTATGTGCTTTTATGGTGCTTTCTAGCCATATATCCATGATTTTATCTATATCTTTACTTTCTATTTTTCTTATCATATAAATTTTTTCTCCTTATCTTCTTATATATCTAATCTTATCATTTATTACTAATTAACACTAAGTACGTATATAATTCTATGTTGTTTTTGTACGAAAAAAGTGTCTTAAGTAAATTTATATAGCCTTAAGACACTTAATTTATTGTTATTTATTATGGCTATATTAGCCGTATCTATATTAAATACGGCTCCAAGCAGTTTTTTATTATAGGCTTCGCTCGGAGCCTTCTACATTTTCAAAATATATTAGCAAGCTACTAATATATTTTCGTGGTTTGTTATAGTCTCAAATAGACTACAATCTATATAGAGTGTTGTTTCCATACTTCCATCTACTTCCCAACATAAAGGGGGTGGAAGTATGGACAATTTTCTTTTTAAGCTATTATCATCAAAATATTTATAAATTTTGAAATATATCTATTTGTTATGCTAACTCTCTATTATACTCATTTATAAACTCTACATATTCTATTTTATTTAATGGCATAGAATAATAATATCCCTGTATATAATCTATATTTAATAATTGAGCTAGTTTTAAATTTTCTTCTGTTTCAACACCTTCGATTACAATTGAACAATTCAGAGATCTACATAAACTAACTATACCAGTTAAAATCTCTTTATTTTTTCTACTATCGTCTTTTTTTTCTACTATTAAAAATTCTCTTGGTATCTTCACTTCAGAGAAATTTAACTTCGCTAACCTACAATAAGATGAATATCCTGTCCCAAAATCATCAATAGATATACTAAAACCAAATTTAACTAGTTTTTCTACATTATTTAAAATCTCTACTTGGTTATATACACATATATCTTCAAGTATTTCCAATGTTATATCTTCACACTTTATATTATATCTATTCGCTAATAAGTAAATTTCCTCTATGAATTTATAATCTGAAATAGACTTTGTAGAAATATTTATCGAAAATTTACTTATTATTTCTTTTTGCTCACTTATTTCTAAACATGCTTTTTCAAATATCATTAAATCAAATTCTACCTCTTTATCTAAATTTTTTATAATAGGTAAAAATTCATCGGGACTACTTTCCCCTACTTTCGCATTACTCCATCTACTCAAAACCTCACATGAATTTATATGTTTATCTTTATTTGATATTTTAGGTTGATATACTAAATTAAAATTGCTGCTATCATTAGTCATAATATCTTGCTTTATAGCAAAGTATTTTTCAACATCTATATTTAATTTAAAGCTTTTATCTACACTTTTATCTACAGTATATTTCTTATCTTTTATAACATATATTATACTTTCTAAAAAATGCTCTACTTCATTAATATTATTAATTTGTATATATCCCACTCTAAAATTGATATCATACCTATAATTATGATGTGTAATCTTATCTACACACCTAAAAATATCATTCTCACAATTACATTCAAACATTATCATTATTATATCATTCTCATATCTACATGAATTTATATTTAAGCTATTGGTTGAAAAACCACCTATATATTCTATAATCTCGCTTAGTAATTTATCTCCATTATGAAAACTAAATTTATCATTTATACTTCTAAAATTAATAATATCTATACATACTAAATAGTAGCCCTTACTAGATTTTAAATTTTCTATAAATTTATATCTGTTACTATTTCTATATAACTTATCCATATTTAATTTCTCCTTATAATTAATATGTGTACCTATCTCTACCTCTTTCCTTTGATTTATAAAGATTTATATCCGCTTCCTTAGTAATCTCTATAATATCATTTTCTGTGCATACTTTATTTGATGTCAGTCCAATACTTAAAGTTATTCTATCACTCACTTTAGAGTATTCATGTATAATATTTTTATTATGAATACTTTCCATTAGCTTCTCTACTTTTTTAATTGCACCTTCTATATTATCACTTGATATTACTGAAAACTCTTCTCCACCATACCTAAATACCATATCCTCTTCAAACACAACTTTTATAATATTAGCAACTTCAATTAATACCTTATCACCTTTTATGTGACCATAATTATCGTTATATAATTTAAAATAATCAATATCTATCATAATAAAGGTTATTTCTTCTTCACTTTTAGATATCTCTTTAAACTTATCTAATAAATAACCTTTGTTGTAGATATTAGTTAATGGGTCTAAAATATTTAACTCCTTAAGCTTTATATTTAATTTATTAATTTTTTTATTTTTTCTCTTACTATTTATAAGCTCATATATACTAATTATAGATAGTATAAATAGTATTAATGTTTTTATTTTTTCTTTAAATAATTTTTTTTCTTTTATAGTATTGCTTATCCCTGTATATATACTATCAGTATATGTTTGATTTGATTCTTTTTTAGTGTAGTGAGTTGAATTTCCGATAAATTTTTTAAAAGTTTTAAGGTCATCATTTTTCAATGATATATTTAAAACTTCATCTATTATTTCAGTATTTATATCTGATTTAATTCCTCTAATACTTAAGTCTTCTAAAATATTTTCGTAGTTATTTAAAGTTTTAGTGTAATCTTTATTTTCAATATAATCAATCTTTATCTTCACAAACCTTAGCAATATATCCATATTTACATACATATCATCTTTATTTTTATCATACAAATATTGACTTTTATTCAGATATTTTTTAGTATTAACTATATTTGATTGTTCTAATTCTACATCTGCACAAACCGCATATATCCATACTAAGTTTTTATAGTCATTTTCTTCATTTGCTAAATTTATATATTTATCTCTATACATTTTATACTTTGCATAATTACCTTCTTTTGCATGACTTTCAGCTAAATATCCATATACAGTTAATTTGTTTTCTTTGTCCGTTAATTTATGTTCTGTAAAATAACTTTCATATATATATATGGTTTTTGAGTAATTACTTTGAGTGTAATAAATTTCTCCTAAACTTATTACACATTTATTAACAGATATATTGTCATTTAATTCTAATGCTATCTCTAGTGCATTTATTGTATATTCTAATGCTAAGTCATAATCTCCCGTCAATTTATACATAATTGATAGATATAAGTAATTTCTTATTTTATGTTCTTCTAAATCGCTATATTCTATTGCTTTTCTCATTAAATTTATTGAGTCATTTATATTATTTCCTGATGATACAAGCGCTTTAGATTTTCCATAATATAACTCACATAATAAGTCTTTTCTATTATTTTTAAGTGCAATAGTTTTTCCCTGTTTAAAAAATATTTCTGATTTATTTATATTTTTTTCCATTATATAATTAGTAGCTAAAGCACTATATATTTTGACATCAAGTTCAACATTAGCTTTACTTGTAATATTAATTCCACCATACTCTAAAGCCTTGTTTAAATATTGTATAGATTTAATACTATCACTTTGTAGGTATTTAACTGCACCTATAGCATAATAGCTTTGTTTTATTTTGAAATCATCTTTATTTTTTTTTAATTCTTTATTTATCTCTATTTCATAATTTTTTAGTTCTTCTTTGTTTAATAAATCTTCCTCATCTTTATCTACAAGGTTTATTAGCTTAGTTGTGTATGATATATCTTCTTTTTTGTATATATTTTTTGATATTAATAAAAATATCACCAAAATAAATATTAATAAAATTATAGCTTTAATTCCTTTTCTTTTCTTAAAATTTAACATCTCTTCACCTATAATGTATGCTTATTTCTATATAATTTATTGATTATTTATTTTATCAATAGCTTTGCTTAATAATACTCCTTTTTCAGTGTTTCCACTTTCCATATAAATACATCCTTATATCCTTTTCAATATTATTAAATCTTCATTTTTTACTTTTATAGCTATCATATTTCCCCCTCAATAATTATGTAAATTTATAATAATTTTCTTATCTTTATATTTTAATATATAAAAAAGAAGTATACTTTTTCATGTAATAAAAAGTATACTTCTTGTAACTTATTGTATTATTAGATTGTTATTTATTATTATCGAAACCTGAAACTCTTTTTCATCATAGTTTATCTGTATATCACCATCATATTTTTTAATGGATTTTTTGATGTTTTTAATTCCTATTCCATGATTTATTTTATCTTTTTTAATAGTTATAAAATTATCTTCTTTTATATTTAGGTTTCCTGTATAGCTATTTTTTATATTTATATATAAATAATCACCTTTTATTATACTTTTAAACTTTATATATCTATTTGCTTTACTTTTATCAATTTTTGTACAAGCTTCAATTGCATTATCTAGTAAATTACCATATATAACACAAATATCAAAATCTTCTACTTCTATTTTTTCTGGTATTTTTATATCTAAATCTAAATTAATATTTTCTGATTTACATAACTCAATTTTACTAAATATTATTGCATCAATAATTTTATTATTTGTAGTAACTTCTACACTATTACGGTCTATTTCATTTTCTATATGTTTTATATAATTTAGAGCATCTTCATACTCTTTTTCTAACATAAGTTTATTGATTACTATTATATGATTTTTGATATCATGCTTAATTCTCTTTATATTTTCATTATTTGTTTTTATATTTTCATAGTATTTCTTATTTATAATAATATTTTCTTCTAATATACTTATATTTTCTTTTAAAAGTTTTTTTCTTTTTTGTAATATAACTACAGTTATTATTATTATAGTTAATAATAATAATAACATTATTATTAAGTATATCATTTTATACTTTTGGAGTTGTAGCATTTCTATACTATATTTGGCATTAGATAAATCTGTATTTATTATCTCACTTAAAAGATACTGTGTGTCTAAAGAGTTTTGTGAAGTTTTAAGTATATCACTTTCTATTTTGTGCCAATATAATAATTCTTTCTCTTCACCTATTTCTTCTAATTGTTCAATTATAGATTCTATTATTTTAATTTTTTGTGATTTAAGCTTTGTATTCTCCATTTTAGTATAAGCTAACTTTAAGTATTTTATAGATTCTTGTGGTTTACCATAATATTTATATATTTCACTATATAAATAATGCATTTCATCATTAAAAATATTCATTTTAAATATCTCTTCATCATTGATTAATTCATTAGTTATTTCTATACTTTTATCTATTTCCTCTTTATGTACATAATTTTCTGCTAATATAATTGTTGCTTTAATTCTATCTCTATTATACCTTTCATGTTCTGAATACTTTTCTTTCACTAGCCTAATAACTTTAGTTGCATATTCTTCAACTAAATCATATTCCTTTTTATCTTGATAATATAATAAAATGTTAATATATACATCTACTCTTTCTCTAATATCTTCTTTTCTTAATTTTTCAGCTTCTTTAAATACAGTTTCAGCTTCTTTTTCCATCCCTATATCTAAAGCTATTACTGCTTTTAAGTATTTTATAGCTATAAGTGTAGATAGAGTTTCTTTACTTTTATCTTCATTATACATTTTCTTAGCAATATATTCTCCTCTACCTACGTATATATATCCCATATTATAATTTCCATCACCTATATATCTACTAGACATCATTGAGTAAAAATCTAATAATTCATTTTCCATATTATATTTTTTAAGATATGTTTCAGTTTGATCTGCGTGTTTTATTAAATTTTTAGTATCTAGCCATAAGTAAAAACAATACTGCCTTGATAATATATTAAATCCTATGTATTTTTTACTATTTTTATTATCAGATATGTCTTCATTTAATTTATTTAATATTTTATCTTTATCATTGTTATAATTTTTCTCTAGTTCTGCCACATACTCAACAACTGATAATTTATCCTTATCCGATTTATTTAATTTATCTTGTATTAAAAATGAGCTTAATAAAATCGTTAACACAACTAGTGTGTATAATATTACTTTTTTCAAATCTATGTATGCCTACCTTCCTATATCCTTCTAAGTTAAGTATTCTAAGTACTTCATAAACTTTTCCTTAACAGTACTTGAGTTTCCTCTACTAATAGGAATAACTTCTTCTTTAGTTGTTATTACTTCTTTTGAATCAATTCTTTTAATGAAGTTCATATTTATAATATAGCTTTTATGGGTTTTAATAAATCCATAATTTTCAATTTTATTGTATATATTATCTAATTTTTCGTATATTTCATGTTTTGAATCTGTTGTAGTAATTATAAGTTTTCTTTTGTTTGATTCTATGTATACTATTTTACATATTTCTATTTTTTCAATAGAAGATTTATTATTTATAATAATATAATCATTTATTTTTGAATAGCAATGCTTTATAGCTTCATTAATTTTTGATTCTAATTGTTGTGAACTCTTAATTATATAATTAAACACTTTAACATCATATGCATCTAATGCATATTCTTTGCTACTTGTTAAAAGTACTATTTCTGTTAATTCATATATTTCTTTTATTTTTCTTGCGGTTTCTATGCCATTAATTTCTTTCATTATAATATCTAAAAAAACAAGGTCGAATTTTACTTTATTTATAAAGATATATTTTAGTAGTTCTTCACCTGAGTTAAAAGTAAATATTTCTATACCATAATTTTTATTTTTTTTTATATTACTTATAATTTTCATATATTTATTTATAAATATATCTTCATCATCACAAATTGCTATTTTTATCATATAAGTCTCCTCCCTTAATACAGCTACTAATTTGACACCCCTATATTGTCTCTTTTTTATCTATTGATAGTTTACTCTATAACAAAAAAGATATTAACATAATTCATGTCAATATCTTTTCGTGGATTTCAATGGTAGAGACGATTCCCAGAAATAATACCCACGATTTTTTTGCACTATTGTAAAGAATTTTTACCTTTAGATACATTGAGATACAAAGTAATTATTTCTATACTATAACCTCAAATATCTCTTTTCCTACTACATTACGTTTTACATACTTGTATTCTTTATTCTTATTGAAATTAAATATTAAAAGGTATCCTTTACTTAAATTCTCTATATCTAAATAATTAGCAAGTTGATTTAATCCTTTTCTATGTGCTGCATCTCCATGCCAAATTTTAGTTTCTATAATATATTTATGACTATTGTATTGGATTACTATATCTAATCTTCTCTCTTCTGAGATTTGAACTTTTTTATAATCAAATCCTACTCCATTTATTATTGGCTTTATAAATGATAAAAATAGTAATACTCCGTGTCATTCTAAAAATTCCATATCTCTTGTACTATAATTTTCCTTCATAAATTGCTGAAACTTTAAAAGTATTTTATCTAAACTAAGTTCATTATCTTCAGTTATAAAGTTATCTTTGAAATTATACGAGTTCATATCTACAGTATTAGTTTTAGATACCATGTAATTGTATATAACTTCCTTTAACATTTGATTAGATACTTGTACGTTATTATCACTATTACATGATAAATATCCCAACATATTACCTATTTCTATAGTAGGGTTATTTATATTAAATACCTGATTAGTATTTAATACTAGTATGTTGTAAATAGATTCATATAAGTTTTTATTATTCTCCATATTCTTTATTAAATCATCGAATAAGGTATTCTTTTCATTAATTATTATTTTAACAGCTCTTTGCACATTATAAATTGACCAAGCCATCTTATCTTCATTTAAAATATCTTCATCAATAACTTGGCAAATTCTTGATACTAAAAATGGATATCCACTAGTAAACTTATATATTTCTCTACTTAATTCTTCTATATTTAATATTAAATTGTTTTCCTTAGAATATTGAAGTAGCATAGTTCCTATTTCAAGTTCACTAAAACTCATATCTACATCAAATCGTACAGCTATATTCCAAGGTGAGTTGTATCTTATATCATTATCATCTCTAAATTTAATTTTTAGATTCTTAATATCGTGTACTCCTGCTAGTATTACAGATTTAAATGTTGTACTATTTCCTTTTTCCCTTGATAAGTATAATGACCTAAGCATGCCTAAAAAATCTAAAAATAATTGATTATTAGAGGCTCTATCTACCTCATCAACAATCAATATAATTTCCTCATTAGAAGTTATTTTTTTTATAATATTAATTAAATCTACAAATGTAGATACCATATTTATATTTGAATTTATAGAGTTATTTATAGAATCTATAAAATACTTACAAAATTTTCCTTCTGACTCAAATACTTCTCCTAATCCTTCAAAGTCTAAGCTTATCACTTTATACCTACTCTTTAGTATTTGTTCAAGTCTATTCAGTGTCGTTGTTTTTCCATATTGTCTAGGTCTATTTATTACAAAATAACACTCTTTTTGAACTAATTTAATTATACTCTTAAGTTTATTATCTATATTAACCATATAGTGTTTATTTGGTATGCATAATCCTGTTGTGTTAAATCTTTTTTGTGTTATATTATTGTCTTCAAAGAAGTTTAAATAGTCATTCACAATTTCACCTACTTTTACACTAATTTATCATACTCTTTTGAGCAACGTATTACGAAGCACTTTATATTTTATTATATCATATATAAGTATATTTTAAACAGTCAGACTCTTCTATTCACAAGCTATTAACACTTATTTATAACCATCAAAATTTATAGTTATAATTGTACCTACATTTACCTTGCTATTAATATCTATAGTACCATTATGCTTTTTAATAATACTATCTACAATGGACAAACCTAATCCACTTCCTTTAATGTATTTTGACCTACATTTATCGACCCTATAGAATGGTTCAAATATATTTGGTAACTCACTTTCCTCTATTCCATATCCATCATCTTCTATAGTTATAGTTATCTTATCATCTTTATTAATTGCTGATATATTTATACTTCCATCATATTTATGATACTTTACACAATTATCTACTAGATTAAATAATGCTCTATAAATAAGTATCTCATTTCCAATAATTCTATAACCTAAATCACTACAATCGATACATATGTTTTTCGACTCTATTGACTCTTTTAATTCATCGATTATATTTAAAAATAGTTCTTTTAAACTAATCTCTTCATTTAGCTCGATATCATTATCTGAAGATATAGCTGATAAATTATTTAAAATTCCTAATAATCTATTTGAGTTTCCTTTTATAATATCAATAGTTTCTTTATAATCCTTCTTAGATGGTTCATCATCCATTTCTAATACCTCTATGTTAGATATAATTGAAGCTAAAGGTGTTCTAAGTTCATGTGATACATTTGCTGAAAATTGTTTCTGATTTTTAAATGCTCCCTCTATCTTATCTAACATAAAATTAAAACTTTCTGATAAATCTCCAACCTCATTCATTGATTCAACCTGTATTCTTTTAGATAGATTATGTTGATTAATATCTTTTATTTCTTCTCTTAACTTTTCTACTGGCGCTAATGCTTTTTTTGATAATAAATAACTTATCAAACATCCCAACATTATAACAATCATCATATAGAAGTAACTTAAATATGTAAATTTATTCTTAGCTTCATATTCTATTTTCTCATCTATTAATATATTACCTACTCCACCAGTTTCCTCTTTCTTCTCATTAATTTTGGCTTCATAAACATTTTTAGCTTCATCATGACTACCAATAATATCCCTCTGTATGTCATTGATAATATTATTTGCAGTGTATATAGATGAATTAGTAAGTATAAAACTTGTGCTTATTATTGTCATGAAAGTTATAATAGTTAATTTAGTACTTAGCTTCATATTTTTAAAATATTTATTTACAGTTTTCATCTTCTACAAAATACCCTACTTCTCTTTTATTTTTAATGATATCACTTTCATTATAATATCTTCCTATCTTTTTTCTAATTGAATTTATATGTACTTTTATAGAGTTTGAGAATATACTTTTTTCATCTCCAAAAACACTCTCCATTATTTTTTCAGTACTCACATAAGTATTTTTATTTAAAATAAGATACTCTAATATTTGAAATTCAGATTTAGTCAATTCTAACTTATTATCTAGTATGTATATATTTCGCTCTAAGATATTTAATTTTAAAATACCACATGTAATTATATTGTTCTTTTGAATAAAATTCCTTCTAAGCAATGCTCTAATTCTAGCATTTAACTCATCAAAGTAAAACGGCTTCATCAAGTAGTCATTTGCTCCTTCATCTAAACCTTGAACTCTATCTTCAATATCGCCTCTGGATGTTAAGATTATAACTTTAATCTCATTATTATTCTTTCTTATTTCTCTTAATACTTCTATTCCATCCCTTTTAGGTAAGTTTAAATCAAGTATCATTAAATCATAATTATTAACTTGTGATATATATATAGCTTCTTCTCCATCTTTTGCTGTATCTACTGTATAATTACTTTTTCTAAGACCTTTTGATAGTGCATTTCTTAAATCTATTTCATCCTCTACTACTAGTATTTTCATTATTTTCACCCCATTTAATATAATTGCAGGATTAATTATTATTTAGATTCTGTTTTTATTTCTTCTTTTGTAGCTTCATAAACTTCTCTTATCGTAAATATTTTATCATTCATCCTTAGGTCTTGGTCATACTCTTTTATTTTATTATAAATAATATTTTTTTCTAATCCCGTTTCTACTAAAGAATCATAATATTTTTTTCTATCTTTTAATATGCTTTGATAATGTTTTTTGTTTTTGATGTTCCAGTTGAAGTCATAATCCTCACTAATACACATGTACTGTTCATCACTACAATCATGTCTCAAGTCACAAAATAATATGTATCCACCTTGTATTTCACTTTTTTCAATACCATTATTTGCAAATACTCCTATTGATGTACATAAAATAACCCCTGTAGTTAGTAGTATTAGTTTACTTTTTAGTTTCATGTTTAATCTCCTTTTATTTATCCTGCAATTATACTTATATTTTATCAATACATCGGTTAAGGTACGGTTAATTTTAGGATTTAAATGATTTTTACAAATAAAAAAGATACTGACTATTTAGCCAATATCTTTTCGTGGATTTTAATGGTGGAGACGATTCACAAGGATTATACCCACGATTAAATATTTATTGGAATACTTATCTAGTTTATGTTAAAATACAATAGAAATTACAATCTAAGAGTGATGATTTCTGTACTGCAAGTTAAACCTACTTCCAAATAGGAAGGAGGTGGAAGTATGGAAATTTTAAAATTGTTATTAAATAACTCTGATGCTATATTAATTAGCATATTTGGAGCCTTTATTTATGATAAATTAAAAATCACTCTTACTGGCAATAAGAGTGATTCTAATAAAAAATAATTCAGTTATTTATACATAGAAATCACACTCTCGTCCAAAAGATTGTAATTTCTTTTTTTATATCTATATACTTATATTATACTATATAAATAAGAAAAATAAACATAAATTTATATAGTAATATTTTTTAATGACTTTTTTATATCTCCCTGATATATACCACCATGATAGCATATAATTTTATCAATATCATATCTTAATAGCTTATCTATTGACTCTCTAGCTTGTTTCATATCCAAAGTATACTGAGGATTCGCTATATCTAGCTTATTATTCTCAATAACCAAAGCATCTCCACTTATTAATATTCTACTTTCTCTAATGTATATTGATATATGCCCTGGCATATGACCTGGTGTTTCTATTATTTCTATACCTCCACAACACTCAAATGTGTCACCATCATTTAGTACTATATCTACATCTACATTATCTACTGATTCTAATGTTTTTTGGAAATTGAGTGACCACTCTTTCTGTTCTTCTGGCAAACTATCAAATATTGACTCTGCTTGTTTAAGCCTCAATGATTTTTCTTTTCCATTAATATATTTTTCATCCTTTGATGATGCTACTATTTTTATGTTAGGATATTTTTGTTTTAGCGCTAATGCTGATCCCATATGGTCAAAATCATGATGTGTTATGATAAGTTTTGTTAATCTGTTTAAATCTATATTATTTTTACTTGCAGATTCTTCTATTAATCCTAAGAAATTAGGATATCCACAGTCTATTAAAATCATTTCTTTATCATCTTCTAGTATGACTGGATATATTGAATCTATCATATCATTGAATTCAAAATCTATTTTCAATACATTTAATTTATTCATTTTGCTACCTCCACAATTAATAACTTATCACTTACATGTCTTAATTATATCACTAGCTATTAAAATAAATATGTTTATAAACTATTCTGTATTATTCTTGGATATAGATAAAAATTTTATACTTTATTTTCTTCTTCTCTTATTATTCTTCTTATGCTACTTTCAGTTAAGTAGTATTGATTTGTTAATTGTTTTATTGATATCCCCTTTTGATATTTATTAAAAATATCTCTATTTCTTTCACTTAGTTCTTTTTTTAATCCACTTTTTTCTCCCCAAGATTTCTTGTTGCTACTTTTTATTGGTATATATAAATATTCTCCATCTACATATTCTTGAAGTATCTCAATTATATGCTTTGGTAATATCTCTTGTGCTTTTTTATATTTCATACTCTTCGCTCCTATGCTATTCATTAATTATATAAATAGTTGATGCAAAGACTGTATAAAACATATTAACCATATATTTAATACGGCTCCAAACAAAACTTTATTATGATGTTTTACAGTCTTTGCTTGGAGCCTACTTCTATAACCATTTTTGTTTTATTAAGCATATATATATTTCCTTCCTTATCGTTATTTTATCATAAAATTAAAAACCATATTGATTATTTCATCAATATGGTTTTCGTGGATTTCAATGGTGGAGACGATTCAAGACAACCATACCCACGATTATCTTATTTATATGTAAAGTCTAAATTTAAAATAAAATTTCACATGAATTTATTATTCTATGCTATAATACAACAGAAGAAACTACAATCTATGAGTGGTGGTTTCATATAGTCCTAGTTCCTACATCAAGTAGGAAGGAGGTGGAATCTATATGGAACTAATGATAAATTTTATTATAGGAGCTATTAGCTCTATCTGTATTGGTTTAAGTACTAATTACATATATGATAAAATAAAAAACCACTCATCTATTGGCCGTAGAAAAAGTGGTTTAGAATTTGAATTTAAAATAAGATTCAAATTCACTAAAAAGTAATCTATACTAGAAACCACCACTCTACATCACTAGATTGTAGTTTCTTTTTGTTTTATCTATATTTATATTATACTACATTAAATTTAAAAATAAACCTTAAATTTATCTATATAAATTAGAAAATAAGTTTATCCATAGTTTTTAATTTTTTATTTGTTATTTTTTCATACAGTAATCTTTCTATGTATTGTGATATCATAACACTTGGAACAAACTTCTTAATACTTCTTACATCATTACATAAAACAATTATAAGAAGATTTCTATCTTCATAATAAGACACTTGTGCCGAAAAACTATTCGGCACTGAACCACCATGTCCAATTACTATTTCTCCTAATTTATCACTCACCATAACACCATATCCATAGCTACCCATCTTGCTACTTGCACTAACTTTCTTTATTTCATCTACCAAACTTTTATTTATAATCTCTCCTTTATTAAAAGAATATATAAATTTTTTTAAGTCTGATGTTTTAGATATAATATCACCACATCCGAAAAATGCACTGGGATGAAATATCTTTGATTCTCTTCCTTTATTATACCCTTTAGCAATAGCATTAACATTTCTAGATATAAATCCGCTATCATTCATTTCTAGTGGTGAAAATATATTTTTCTCAATATACTCTTCAAACTTAAGTCCTGTTACCTTCTCAATAACCATAGCTAACATTAAATATCCTGTATTTGTATACGAAAACTTCTTCCCAACTTTAAAATTCCTTTTCATATTACAAATCTCAGTCGCTATATAATTTGGGCTATTATCTTGGTATAAATCAAATTTTTTACTAAACATAACAAAATTCTTTAATCCTGATGTATGGTTTAATAAATTAACTATCTTTATATCATTTTCTAAGCTAGTAATATTTAAATACTTATTCACTGAGTCATTTATATCTAAAGCTTTTTCCTCATATAATTTCATTATTGCAACTGAGGTAAACATTTTTGAAACTGATCCTATCAAAAACTTAGTTTCACTTATGTTCTTTATTTCATCTTCTTTGTCTGCAAATTTAAACCCTTCATTAACTAAAATTTCATCTTGATTTGATATTAAAATACTTCCACTAAATTTATCTAAATTATTTTTTATCCACTTTTTCATATTTTCTCCCCCATCTTAAAAGACACCTATGTCGTTATTTTTATTATAACGACATAGGTGTCTTTTATCAAGATTTATTTTATTTTCAGCTTAAATTTTAGTATTTCTTTCAAGAGTTCAATTTGTTCATCAATATTTATTTTTTCATGTCCTAGGGATAAAGATAAGGTATTTAAACCTTCAAAGCTTGTAATAATGAAGTTACTTATTAGTATGCTGTCTACGTTTTTGTCAAACTCTCCTATGCTAATACCTTTTTCTATCAATGATTTGATATACTCTCTACCCAGATCATAGCGTGTAGTTAAAAATGATTTTCTATGATGTTCTCTCCATGCAGATATTGTGTATTCATATGCTATTGGTGCTATATCTTCTTGTATATGGATGCAATAATCTTTAATGTTATTTATATATGTTTCTATTTGTTCCCAATAGCTTTCATTTCCACTTAGTGTTATTTTTAGGTCTTGTTTCTGTATTTTCTGTTCTAGTATGTTGATAAATATTTCTTCTTTATTTGAAAAATACATGTATAGAGATCCTGCACTTACTCCTGCGCTTTCTCTTATATCTTTCATTGTTGTTTGTTCGTACCCCTTTTGTCTAAATACTTCTATTGCTCCGTTTATGATTTTATTTTTTTGTTGTTCTTTTCTATCATTTGATATTTTAGGTGACATTGATATATTCACATCCTTTCTGTCGATAAAATTACTTTGTATAATTATATATCTTATACTAATATTGTGTATAAAAAAAGATATTATCATAATCACATGATAATATCTTTCGTGGATTTCAATGGTGGAGACGATTCACAGGAATAATATCCACGATTAAATCTTTATAAAACTCATTAATTCAAAAAAATATTTTGAATCATTAGTTTTATAGAGATTTAACCAAGAGCTTAATGCTTCTTCTTTAAAAACATCTAGAACTTTTAACACTTGTATCGTAAATTCTAATGGTGCGATTCCTGAAGCAGTAATTAGATTTTCATCTCTAACTGCAGATTGCATTTTATAATATTTTTCTCCATTATAACTTGGTATTACCATTTTAAGAAATTCTAAATCATTACTAGTATGATTTCTTAAATCTAGCAACCCTTTTTTAGCTAACCCAAAGGTAGCACCACAAATAGCTGCAACTACAGATCCTTGTACCAAAGCATCTTTAGCTTTTTCTAATATTATCTCATGAATTGTAGATGTCCAATTATCCCCCCCTGGTAAAATTAATGCATCATTACTTTCCATATTAAACTCATCTATTGTAATCTCAGGTAAAACTTTCAATCCCCCCATTGTTATGATAGGATTTTTATCAATTCCTACTGTGATTACTTTTAGTGGTTTTAATCCTTTTTTGAAATATCTTCCTGTATTTAATTCAGCAGTTAAGTATCCTACTTCCCAATCTGACATAGTATCAAATACATACATATACACTTTTCTATTCTTCATATTTTGCTCCTTATGTGGTTAATTAATATACCTAATTATAAAATAGCTTAACTGACATATTTAGTCAGTTAAGTTATTAAATTTGATAATGATTAATTAATTCTAATAAGCTTTCAACCATTTTATTCCTTAGGCTTAGTGGTTCAATTACTTGTATAGACTTTCCATAAGGAAAAAGCATATTGGGTATGTATGTACACATTACTTCCTCTTGAAGTTTAAATATTACTTTATTTGGAGTTCTTTCTTCCAAATAATATCCTAAAAACCAATGCTGACATAAGTTATCTAATGCATTTATACTTCCTTCTATGACTAATAGTATAAGATTGCTTTCATCTTTTATTTCAGTCACAATTCCTTTTATAAAAAATTCACTGGCTGAGAAATCCTTTGGTCTATTAAAAGCATTTGATGTTTCTATTACGCTACTAATTCTATCTACTCTAAAGCTACGAATCTCATTTCTCATTTGGCAAAATGCTACTATATACCAATTATTATTCCAATGAACTATTCCATATGGATTTATAATTCTACATTTTGATTTTTCTTCACTACCTGTACGATAGTTAATTTCTACAGCTAGCTCATTTGCTATGCTATTTTCCAATTTTTTAAGTATAGATTCTATAGATATCTTTCCTACAGGTTTTATTACTTCAAAACCAATTAAGTGCTTTGTTAAAATTTCTTCTTGTTTTTGATTTGAATACATTTTTAATTTTGAGGTTGCTTTATGTAATGCTTCATCTAAAAAATATCCATTTTCTTTAGCTAATATAGATGCATGAAGTAGAGCTGATTGTTCTTCTGTATCAAAAAAAAGGGGTGCTTTAATAAAATCATTTAAAAGACTATACCCACCATTATGACCAGTATCTGAAATTATAGGTACCCCACTAGCAGAAAGTACGTCAATATATCTGTACACTGTTCTTATATTTATTTCTAATTTTTCAGCTATTTGTTTTGCTGTAACTTTTTTATCGGAGCTTAACATCCACAGTATAGACATCATGTTATCAATTTTAGCCATGTATCTTCACCTCTTCATATAAATTATATAACTTATATATTACTTTTTTACAAATAAAAAGATATTAGCAAACTGCTAATATCTTTTCGTGGATTTCAATGGTGGAGACGAATCACAGGAATAATACCCACGATTTAATTTTATATATTTATGTGTAATTTTCACTCTAATTATTGTACATTGATAAAAATGTATTGATACTGAATTGCGATAAGTTAATAAAATTATCCTTATTCGTAATAATTAACCCATTCAGGTTGTTTTTCTCCTACAATTTTATTTACTTCACTTATCCATTCTGCTATTTCTATAAGTTTAGACTGTAATTCATCTATAGTTAATCCAGCTTCTTCAGCTTCATACCATAACACTTCTAGCGCATGACTAACAGCATCCTTAGGGAAAAAAACACCTTCTTGATGTAGTGTCCTAAATAATGCACCTTCTCCGCCTTTAGCTGAATTTTCATCCATCGTAAAAAATCCTACCT
>NZ_JBOFYU010000042.1:0-10565 GCF_051654825.1 Clostridium sp. | reverse complement strand
AAATTAAATTTATTAGAGTATATAAACTCTAATAAGGATAAATTAGATACTATTATAGATAGGAATAAAATATCTGGTGGAGAAAAGCAAAAAATATCTATATTAAGGGTTCTATTAAAAAATCCTAATATAATGATTTTTGATGAACCTACATCTGCAATGGATGATAAAAGTAAATTATCATTAATAAAATATTTAAATTCAATAAAACATAATAAAATAATAATAATAATAAGCCATGATGAGGATATAAAATCAGAAGTGGATGTATTAATAAAAGTTTAATTAATACATCCATATTTTGTGTGTAGTATAATAAATTATACTAACTACTTACAAAGCATCTCACCTAATATACTTGCTAGTCTTAACTGTAGTTCTTTAATATTCGATCTACTTACATATATTTCATATTCTTTTATTACTAAAATATTATTACTTTTAATTTGTTCTACTTTCTCTAGATTAACTATATAACTGTGATGACATCTAAAAAACTTACAATCTTTAAGATATTCTTGAATTTTTTTTAAACTTATCTCAATTGTATAATTTTTTTGATCTGTATATATTGTTACATGCTTTCTAATTACCTCTACATATAAGATTTCATCTAAATCCAATACAAATACATCATTTTTACATTTAATAACTACTCTATTATTTCTATTCAGTATTTCATACGCACAATCTAATAAATACTTTTCTAATAACTCGTATTCTATAGGCTTTACTAAATATCTATAGGCATTTACCTCATATGCTTCAAATACATATTCTTTCATACAAGTCGTAAATATTACTTTAATTCTAGAATTCGACTCTCTTATAGTTCTTGCTACTTCCATGCCTGATATTCCATCTAAACAAATATCTAAAAATAATATATCTACTTTATTACTTTCATCCTTAAAAAGTTCTTCCCCTGATCCATACTCTAGTAACTTGTATCTTATCTCTTTTTTATCTAATATTTTGCTTATATTATTCGCTAATACCTTCCTATGAAACATTTCATCTTCACATATTGCAACAGATAAAATCATAACTTCACTCCTTGATTTATATATAAAAAAGATAGGTTTGAATTTCCCCTATCTTCTAATTTTAACTATTACATTTTTTTGAATTTTTTAATACCTTTTGGCATTTCTGGCTGATGTGATATAAAGTTTGATGTAGTATTAGCTGATAAGAATAAAATTCCTATTGCTAATGTTCCTACGTTTTTTAATGCCATACTTAAAATCTTTTTCATTTTTTATGATTCCTTTCCTTTACTTATAATTGCTAGCTTTAACATTATAAAAGTACACCATATTGAGGAAGCCATGTATATTGAATATTCATAAAATCTACTATTGTAAATTCCTATAGCTACAATTAGTAATACTATTCCTATTAATAGCATCACTGTGTTTTTATAACGCTTTCTTTCTTCTTTACTCAACGGATTATTTCTATGTTCCATCGGTGAATACTTTATAATAATTAAAGCACATACTAAAGTCATAATAATAACTGATATATTTGATATTTTATTTATTAAAACGCTTAGTATCGCTATATCTAACATATATATACTAAGAAATACCATTAAGCATTTCTTATAATTTTCAGCATGATAGCCACCTGAAAATTGTCTTATAGGACAGTAACAAAGCAAAAACAATAGTGTATGAGTAAACTTATTAAAGAATGCTCCTACTAAAAGTATTGCTGCTATATTTATAGCAAATGCTATTAGTGTTTCAAATCCATAAATATATAATTCTGATTCATCATCTTCTATTGCTTTATTAGAAATTAAAAAAGATGTCATATTTTTTGCACACGATTTAACCATTTCAATCTCCTTTTCAATCACTTGTGCCTACAATATAACATCTTAATATATTAATTTTCAATATTAAATTCACCAATAGCATATTTTCATACACGAATGGCATTCGATTTTAAGTATATTTAAACTTAATCTTTAAAAGTACTATCTTTATATTTCTTCATTATTTTAAAAATTTTCGAATATTTATTACCTTAAATAGAATAACTGTTACAAATACAGTTATTAGAAATGATAAAAATAAATTTCCATCTGAAATATATGTTGAACATAGTCCTACTATTATGCATATAGTTGATTCATAGTCAATTTTATTATCTTTATTCATAATTACTAAAGTTTATCGTAGTGAGATTTTAAATTCCCTAAATCACTAAGATAAGTAACTCCATGAGCTACTCCTATTGCAAAGTTAATAGCTCCTCCTATTATACCATCACCACATGCACCTTTTAATTCGCTAGTTGTTACTTTCCATTTTCCATTTTTAATAAATGTACCTAAAACAACATTGAAAGCTGCTATAACACCGCTACCCATATTTGTTTTAGATGTACCGTAACTTTGTCTAGCTCTCTGAACATAATCATAATAACCTTTTGTGCTACCTGAGTACCAACTATTAGTATCTTTAGTGTATTTTTTAGATAGATTAGGATTACCAGGGTGATAAGCGTATATTGTATCTCTTGGTGAACCTTTTACAACTTTCATATTTGCATAATCAGGTCCTTGCGTTCTCCAAGCACCAGGTCTACTTGGGGCTTTGATGCTTTTCATAGCATCTAAATGAAATTGATCTGCTACATCAAAATAGTTTAGCTCATAAGGAGCCTCTCCATTTTTAGTTATTCTTATTATTCCTCTATATCCATTTGTTTCAACTTTTAATCCATCTATATTACTTTTTTCTTTAAATTCGTCTTCTACTCCATTTTCTTGTTGGAATTCATATTTTAGTAGTTTTATTTGATCAGCTGAATATATATCAGCATCACTAGAATCAATTGTTAGTTCAGCTCTTTTTTTCTTTGCTTCATCTATTTCTTCTTTATTTGTGTTGTTGATTGACAGTATTTTTTTTTCAACTTCAGTATCAACTACTTCAGTATCATTTACTGCTGTTATTTCTTGATTGTTAGTTATCTCACTTGCATTTACAATTCCTACACTCCCTAGTACAGGTCCTGAGGCAATTAATATTGCCATAGCTGTCGAACTAATTCTTTTTAAATTCATAATGTCTCCCTCTTTATACTCTGAAATTTTTATAACTTATAACTATAGTTCGGTGGACACCGACATACGTGTAAAAATCGGCCACTTGAATTTGAACACCTTGATATAGCTTGAATACAGCGATTTTTTATTTTCTCAAAATCTATGGGTTTTATAGCTAAATTAAAGTTGTCATAATCATAACTTCTAAGATTTGATTATGTGATTATAGACTAGTAATTGCAATGCTTTAAGCATAGTCATAACTAGTAATCATAAGTACTAATATAATTTTCAATTTTATCAAGTGGCCGAAAATAACACGTATGTCGTCCTCCCCCGTAGTTCTTTTGATTCAAACAATAAAAAAATGTTATATCCTATGCCTAGAATATAACATTTTTTTTTATTATTTTTCAATATTAAGTACACCAATAGCTTTTTTTTAGACATGAATAACCTTATATTCAAGTGGTATATATATATTTACAATAAACTTATCCTCTGTATAGTCTGTTGCCATAATACCATCATATTTTTCTATTGAACTATTCACACTACTTATCCCTAATCCATGCATGTATTTATCTCTTTTATCCGAAATTATTTTATTAGATTTCTTTTTTATCTCATTTATCTTTGAATTCTCACATCTTATAACATAAAATTTATTTACTATATTACCTTTAATTTTTATATATCGATTATTCTCATGTTCAATTTTGTTGCATGCTTCTATTGAGTTATCAAGTATATTAGAAAATATACTACAAATATCCATCATATCAACAAAATCACATTGTTTAAAATTGATATCTACAGAAAATCTTATACTATTTTTATTACAAATATCTTTTTTCTCACTTAGTATAATATCTAATATCATATTTCCTGTTGTACTTATAGAGTCCCATTGATTAAGTTCTGATTTTATACTATCTATATAATGTTTTGAGTATTGATTGTTATCAATCATCTTTTCTATACAAATGATATGGTTACTCATATCATGATATAATTTTCTCACTTTAAGCTGTGCGTTTTGAAGTTCTTTATAATGCTCATATTGAACTTCAATTTTTTGTTTTATTATCTCATTTTCAGCCTTTAGGTTATACTTCTTTATTAAGTTTCCAATCATATTTATTAATGATATATTTGAAATTAATAATAATGTTGCTGATATAAGCAACATTAAATTGTTTAATTTATAATCTTCAAATACTCCAAACTCTGACCCAAATATTACGGCTATACTTATTATATTTGCGACTATTGGAATTATTATATTAATAAACTCTTTAATTTTTAGTTCTAATTGAATCTTTATTCCCTTCACTAAAGGTACCATTGCTATTAATAATAGTTTAGATGTTATCATAAGCTCTAGTCTAAATATACTATAATCTAATAGTCTATTTATATCGCTCATTGAGTGTACAAATGATATTATACTAGTGCTTATGATATCTGATCCAAGTATAATCATCCAAAACATCAATAAAACTAATATGGCTTTTACTACTTTTTCATTATAATTATACAAATATACTATAAGAGACATAACTATTCCAATTATTAACTTAATACTTGGATGTACTTTGAATATTGATAATAGTACTGTGGTAAATGTTAAAATAATAATTGATATATTTATTACAACATCACTTTTTTTCTTTTCACTAAACTCATCTAAAATAAGTTTATAAACTATCCACTCTATTCCCGATGAAATTAAATTTATAAAATACCAAAATAACATTGAATCTAACATAATGTAGCTCCTAACATATGAACTAATTTAAGCTTAAAGTTCGCAATTCTATATCTGCTGATTGGAACTTCATCATTGTTTACTATAGCCATATTTGAGCTTATACTTTGAACATATTTTAAATTTATTAAATAACTCCTATGAGATCTATAGAAATTATAGTTTTTTAACTTTTTCTCAATGTTACTTATACTCATCTTTATTGTATACTTATCATCTAAGGTATGTACTGTTATATTTCTTTGCAATACCTCTATATAAGTAATCTTATCTATATCTATTTTATATAGAATGCCTTTATCTTCAAGAACTAAATAATTCTCTTGCTTAGACAATACATCTGATATGCATGCTAATAAATGTCTCTTTAAATCTTCTTTTTCAAAGGGTTTTATCAAGTACCTATATGCCCTTACCTCATATCCTTGCTCTAAGTAACCTGATACCGCTGTTGTAAAAATTATTTCTACATTAGTATCAAGTTCTCTAATTTTTTTAGCTACATCCATTCCCGATAACTCACTCATTTCAATATCTAAAAAGAAGATATCTACATTTTCTGGATATTTGTCAAACAAAGCTTCTCCACTGCTATACTCTATAATCTCTACGTCTATACTTTTCTCAATGAAAATATTAGAAATAGCCTCAACTAAAAAGCTTCTAAATATATTCTCATCTTCACAAACAACTATCCTAAACATATCTTTTCTCCTACCTTATCTAAAAGGACAACAATCACATATTTATAAAGAGCCATTTCATTGCACCCTTATCTAAAAGGACAACAACCACATATTTATAAAGAGCCATTTCATTGCACCCTTATCTAAAAGGACAACAACCACATATTTATAAAGAGCCATTTCATTGCACCCTTATCTAATCCAATAACTTTTTATTGTTCTTATCGATTTTTTTAACTTTAAAGCTATCTCTTTCTGTGTTAATCCTTTACTCTTTAATAATTGAATTTCTTCTATTAATGTCTGCTTTTCTTGCTCTCTTTTAGTTAATCCATCTTCATTTCTTCTTTTTTCTCTTCTTTTTTCATTATTTCTAGAATACTTTTCTTCTGTACCTATAATAGTCTTCATCTGCTTTTGTTCTTTTATAGTTATACCTAATCTATCTATTAACGTTTCATTCTTATACCAATAACCTTCTTTGTCTCTCATACCTTTAGATACTCTTTTTACTTCTCCACTCCTAATACCTTGCTCATATGCTATAAACTTATCTATTGCCTTTGGTATACACCTTAGAATAGCTTGTACCTCTGTTTCCTTCATTGGCTCTGTAAATGCATTATTAAACTCTATAACTACATTCTCAAGTTCATAGCTATCTCTAACATAAATACCTTTCCAGTATGCATAGCAATGCACAGCCATATTTCTATATCCAGTCATTTCATATTTTCTAAGCCTACATAAAGTTTCTAGATCATTCGCTCTTTCCATATGTAAACTGTATGATGTAAAGAATCTATTTGAAATAACCTTGTTATCAATTTTCTTAGTTTGCTGCATTTGTAATTGGTGAGCTTTTTGTTTGTAATGCAGGTAGTCTTCTCTTAATTGATACATTGAGTATTCTGTTTCATTATCTATATATAAAACTTTACAATCAGTGTCACTCTTAGAATTTACTGTACCTGGTAATCTAAGTACCCTTGCTCCATCTGTAGCTCGTCTATCAGCTCCCAAATGTTTTAAATTATAATATATATAATCTTGTAGTTCCTGCCATGTATTTAATGCTCCATAAGGTGCATTTTCAATTCGCCAGTATAGATGTACTCCTCTTCCACTATCTGTTACCATCGTTGGCTTTGGTATTTTTCCCTCATAGTGCATTATCCATATCATATAAACTGTTTCCGCCTTTTCAAGCCCCATACTTTGGCAGTCTATGTCTTGGAATAATGATCTAAATTGTCTTATATTTTCAACTCTTCTTTGTGGTAAGTACATTGTATTTGGCGCTAGAAATACATCCTCATTGCTATGCAGTTCTTCTACAATGTCTCTTAATCCCTCATTTTTAGTATTATATATTTTAATGGTCTTATCACCATTATGTTCATCATTTAGTTTCAATATTTGTATATATCCATCTGTAGTATCATCATAAAGATGATCACAAAACTCTGTCATTTGCATAAAAAAATTCCCCTCTATTCTTAGTATGTTGACACTAAAGATAAGGAGAACTCTCGTTTTTTCTAACAATGATATCAATCTAATCTTTGATATTATTGTTTTATAGATAAATTTTATATTGTTTTAGGTATCAAAATTATTGATATCTTAGAATTATTATGTTAATATTAATACATAATAACAATATAAAAAATCTCTGATGAGAGTTCACTCTTATCAAGAGTGTCTTATAGGAAAGCTAGGAGTAAGTCGCCAAACTTATGAACTCCTGGCTTTTTTCCATTTTATTTTCGATTTCTTTATTTAAATTTTAACATATTTTTATGTTTTAGTATATATTTTAATCTTAATCTACATTAAATATGCTCTATCATTCCAATAGCTACTACTTCCTGTAATTCTATTTATTCAAATAATACTTTTTTACAATTTGGACCTTAAATGCTACGTACTATGCTTTATAATAAACTTGTATTCTATTTATCTAAAAAAAGATTTATTTATAATTTATTTTTAAATTATAAATAAATCTTTTTCGATTTAATTATCATTTTTTGATAATTTAAAATCAAATTATTTTTTATTTTTTTTTACTTTATTTTCTTTATCATATTTCTTTACCATATCACAAATATTGAAATCACTTGGTAAATTAGCCTTTGTCGTGGTCACTGTACTCTTAACTAAATTACCTATTGTCTTTTGAACTGTTGTATTTTTTAATACTGATACCGACTTTAATATATCTAATTCATCTTCTTCTAAATATATCGTAAGTGCAACTTTTTTTACTTTTTTTTCTTCTTTCATAGCAAGTAAGTTTACGCCATCAAGATCTATATCTAAGTTATTTTCTATAACTGAATCAACTTTGTTTTGATAATCATTTTTTCTTATTTTTATATCTTTTACATCTTCTTTAAATATATCTAAAGCCATCTATAAAATCTCCTTATCCTTTAATTCTTGTATAAACTCATTAAAGTCACTTCTAACCTTATGTGCTTTTTTTGTTTTTCTACAATAGTCCTCTAAGTCCATTTTATTTAAAATAGCATTTCTAACTACTGTTGTTTCACTTACCTTAGCTTGTACTAAATCTTGTTTTATATTTTCAAATTTATCTAAATAAGCATTAAACAAATCACCTGTACTTAATTTTCTAGATGTATATGAGTTTATTACTACAGCTCTTTTCGTTTTTAATTCTACATCTAAAAATTCTAAGTCTTGTTTAAACTTTTGGAAGAATAACTCACATCCTCTTATTGATGCTATATCTTGATACTCTATAGGAGTAATTATTGAATCTGATATTAGCATAAAGTTTCTAGCTATAAGGTCATATGATGGTGATAAGTCTATAAATATATAATCATATTTTTCTATAGTATCTATGTTATTTTTAAACCATCTCCATACTGCTTTTTCTCTTCCCATTTGAGTAGATAAATATTCAGATAAAACACTTAAGCTAATATCACTTGGTATTAGGTCTATGTTTTCAAACTCTTCTACTGGTGATTTTAGTATTACTTCATTGGCTGTTATGTTTTCTGTTAGCATTTGAAATAATGTCTTGTCTTCGTGAACAACTTTGTATAAAAACTGTGTTAGGTTAGCTTGTGTATCTGCGTCTATTAGTAATATTTTTTTACCTTCTTTACTTAATTTCATCGCTGTAAGTATAGTTAGTGTTGTTTTTCCTACTCCACCTTTTACGTTGAAAAATGAACATATTTTCATAATTTATACCTCATTTTTATTTAATTTATAAATAATTTATATTTAACTTGAATTAAATTTATTTTAACATCTTTTTAGATTTTTTTTCAACTTATTTTTGATTTTTATTCACTTTATTCCACATATACTTCGATACTATTGGCTCTATTTCAATGATGATATCATTCTTTTCTTTCTTTCCTTGGTACTTAAATATACCAATATAGTTTTTATTTTTTAGGATATAATCTACCTTCTGCTTTGAAAATCCATACTTAGCACCTATTTTAGCTAATGAAATCCCTTTGGACCTTAGCTTGAATATATCTTTGACTATTTTAGCTTCTGCTTCATCTATCTCAAATTGCCCCTGTTTATTTACTTTATATCCAAGTGATGGTTTACCTCCCACCCATTTATTTTCATTTAATCTTGCGATTCTTCCATTACGAGTTCTTTCATTAATCACAGCCCTCTCAAATTCTGCAAAACTTCCTAGCATCTGCAGAAACAACATCCCTTGTGGTGTTGATGTATCAAAATGCTCTGTGATACTTACTAATGCTACATTGTATTCTTGCATCTCATATATCATTGCAAGTAAGTTATAAAGGCTCCTATGGAGTCTGTCGTTCTTATAAACCATTATCATATCTATATTATTTTCTTTAATGTAGTTAATCATTTTATCATATTCTGCTCTATCAGTTGATTTACCTGATACTGCTTTATCTATGAACATTTTATCTATCACTATATCGTGAAGCTTAGCGTACATTCTAATTTTATCTTCTTGATCCTTTAGTGATGTATTATCTACTTGCATTAAGGTAGAAATCCTACAATAACCTACTGCTCTTTTCTTCATGTCTTCCTCCAAATGTCTTTTTAATAATAATGTATCTCTTCTTAGGGACACCGAGATACGTGTAAAAACCGGACACATCTTCTCTGCACCTATTGGTATTACTATATTTATCTCTTTACTTTTTAAAAAAATTCTACTATTAATTAAACCTGCGTTTTTTATGCAAATTTGCACCAAAGTTTCTTCAAATCAAGTAACATCAATAACTTGATGACTTTGATATAATACATTGCCCTAGTAGTGTCCTAAAAATGCGGATTTACAACGTTAAGGCGATTTTATCCGCTATTTGCAATTGTTTGGTGTTTTTCTAAGGACACCGAAATACGTGTAAAAATCGGCCACTTGATTTTGTAGCGATTGCAGCTACTATATTTGGTAATATTTTTATCCCTGTGTTTTTTCCGAAAATTTGCGTCACAAGTGCTTTGATATAAGTAATATCAGTATGTTCACCTAAGCTTCTTTTCATTAATTCAAATACATAGCTCTAGTAGCGTCAGGAAAATGCGGATTTCAAACGTTAAGGCGATTTTGCCCGCTAATTGCAACGGTTTAGTTATTTTCACCGGGAGGACGATATACGTGTAAAAATCGGCCACTTGATTTTGAATCCATTGGTATTACTGACTTAGGCGATATTTTTTTATTTAAGCAAACTTTGGTGACTTTTTTCGAAAATGTGCTAGGGTTATCAATAGTTAAAACAAAAGGAGCTGAGATAAATTCTTATCTCAACTCCTTATTTCTAGCTTGAATATGAAACACTATCTTCATATAATGTTTCTGGGTCAATATCTGCTTCATTAGGCCATTCTATTGAATCAAAACTAACTTTAACTGCATTAAATATATTTTCATTTTTTAATTCTTGAAAAATACCTTTATCTAAATATGGGTTCATATCAAATATTTTAACTTCATTGTTTTCAAAGGTTAATATTAATTTGTAATTCTCTATAGGTTTAACTT